>CAKZNX010000053.1 GCA_937132045.1 uncultured bacterium | reverse complement strand
GTGCGCGGTGGCTTCCAGCCGTTCTTCTCGAACATGTCCTTGTTGTACCACCAGCCCAGCATACTGAAGAAATAGGGAAGCATGTAGGTCTTGCCCTGATACTGGCACAGCTCCAGCAGGGAAGGCTCGAACGTCTCGCGCCAGGTGCCTTCCGTCTTCCCGTGTGGGGGCGAGTCGAGGTACTCGTCCAGAGGGATGACCTGCCCCTCGTAAACCAGCGCCCAGTGGTCCATCCCCCAGCCCGGATAGGTGAGGTCGGGTGGATTGCCTGCCACGAAGCGTGGACGCAGTTGTTCCCACACGCGCGGATTGCCCCACACCTTGATCTTTACCCCCGGATGCTGCTGTTCATACTCCCGCGCCGCCTGCTCGAAGAAGTCGATGCCGTAACCGCCCTTGAAGCAGGCGACCTCCAGTTCCTTCGCTCCCGAAGTCGCCGTCTGCTGTCTGCCACATGAGACCATCAGCACGGCTATCCCTGAGGAGGCGACCACAAGCAGGGCAAGCAGTATTCGTTTCATATTCCGTAACACCCCTACGCTGTCTGGATATTGCGATATGTTGTTCGCGCTGGACGGCAGGCGTTCCTGCGGTTGAGGACGCAGGTGGAAGTGTCGTAACGGTGCACTTCAGCACGGTGTGAGGGCATTCAAAACCTGTTGCTAAAAGGATCACAGGTATGTGCAATCGCGACCAGAACCGCTCTACTGGCGCAGCGTCCATGCCGATGAAGTTATCATATCGTCTCATTTCGAGATGCCTTCACTGAGACAGCTCGATAACTGTCTGAGACTACTCGATATTTCTTGCCCGAATGTAACGTCTTCCGCGCTTCTCCCCCTCTGGAACCAGCCGTCCCATATCAACCAGCATCTGAGCCACTCTACGCGCCTTCCATGGTTCCAGATTGAGCACCTTACATATGTCCTCGTTTTTCACATATCCTTTCTCGTCAAGCACCGGCTTCAAGGCAAGAAGCTCCTGCGGCATGGTTCGAGGTGCACCCCCCCAGCCTGTGACTACATAGATTCTGCCCCTCGGTGTTGCAAGATGAATAATGCCTTTGCGTCGCAATTGTTGAATATCCCTTGTCGCTTCATAAACGCCGATATTGGCGAGCCGCTGATACTCGCGACTGGTGAACCGTCCTCCGTGTTCACGTGCGAAAGCCAGCAGGCGGATTTGACGACTGCTCAATCCCAACCCTTCATACTGCCGAAGCCAATTCATGGTCTCTGGGCGGTAGACCGGTTCGCTGTACAGAGTGGTCACGAAGCACCCGCCGTCGACGGAGAACTCCGGGGGGCGAAGCCCTTCTCCCTCCATTACCTGATACATGCGCGGTATACCCTCTCCCAGTTCGCGCATGTAGCCGAAATCGACAAGCACGCGCACAATGCGGGGATTGCGAGAGGCGTGGATACGCTCTCGCCGGCGCAAGTGGTCTAACGTAACCGGTTCGATCAGCCCGCCTGGACTGCGAACCTCCATTCGATTGTCAAAAAGGTGAACCTCTACCGCGCTACCAGTGAGGCTATAGTCCCGGTGAGCAACAGCGTTAACGATAGCTTCCTGCCACGCAAAGGCTGGATATTCAAGCCTTTCCTCAAAAAACAGAGCCGCCAGATAGTGCCGTTCTGGAATCTGTTGCTGAATCTGTTCAAACGCCTGCTCGATGAGCCGAAGCAACGGCGCTTCAAAGCGAATGCGCTTCACGACGTTGAACTCTGCCCCGCTCAGTCGCTCGTTCCCACGCCACCGGACAAACTCAATGCCACAGCGCGGGTGCCACCGAGCCGCATCCTTTGCGAAAAGCAAGAGGGCGGCAAGGGTGATACGCCATCTGCCGTTGACAGGCTCTGCCAGGCGATAGTGGGCCAGTGCCTGTTCCGCCGCCATAAAGCGCCCCGCTCGTTCACAAAGTTCATGTACTAAGCCCATATCGAGGTCCAACAAACTTGCTTCTGGGAAGTACTGGCTCTCTGCTAACCGATAGCGGCGTGACAATTTGATAGCTTCAATCCGGTCAGCGGGGAAAGGCACGTTCCTGTCATTAATGCGTAAGAGGTAGCTTCCATCGGTCAGATGGTGTACTTCAGGGCTCCAATCGGTCGAAAAGACCCAGAGCGTTTTGCCGGACACCTGAATCTCGGTGCCCTGAACTTGCAGGCGCGGCTGGATGTAGTCGCCGAGCTGTTGCCTGACTCTCTCCAGGGAGTAACGCTCCGGGATGCCGGTGATCGTTCCGTCATCCTCCACGCCCAGAACAACAGCTCCTCCGTCTGCATTTGCCATAGCCACTAACGACTCGGCAACATCACCGATGCAGTCTTTCAAGGAACGGGGTCTGGCAGTACCGGGCTTTCGCTGGTAACAACTCTTCCGCTCCAGAAACTGTCCTTCAGGTCGACGTATGATCCACTCCCACGATGTCTCCATCCCGGCTACTCCAAAACAAAGGCTCACCGCAGAGGTTCTCGATTGCGTCCTTGGCTCCGACCATAAGAACACCACATTAAGACCAAACCTGCAACGGCATTATACATAATGCACTTGCTCATGCTCAATGTGGTTTCTACGGTCTTACTCTCCATGGTACTGGTACTACCAAGCGAATATCTACTGTCTGTATCAGAGCACAGGCGTTCGTACAGCCAGATGAGGGTGTTAAGTAAAGGCTGCGCGTTTTGGACTGGGGCCCTAACCCCCTGCCCTTTCTCCGCGAGGAAAGGGGAGTCGGCGCCTCTCCCCGCGTCGGGGAGAGGTCGGGAGAGGGGTTTGAAAGCGCTTGGTACAACGTTTCTGCGGTCAAAGCTGGCGCCTGCAAGGATTTTTGAAACACCGTCCAGGCAGATTGACACCGCCCTCTCTAGATTGCTATATTGAAGCAACAACTGGAAGCGTGACCCTCAGTAACTTCGTCCGCAATGTTGTGTCGACATAAATGAATGCGGGTGAGGGAAATGGAAAGCCTTCGCAACTTACTGCAATGGTGGAACCTGCTGTTTGCCTTGCCGCTGGTCGTGGGGGTGCTGTTCTCGGTGGTATCCGCAATCGGGTTCGCCACCACAGGGTCAGAACCCGGCGAGGCTGCGGACTCAGAGACGGGCGATGCCGGGCAGGAAGTCAGCGCTGAGCATGGGGATCTGGAGCACGGCGCGGACCTGGAGCATGACGTCAATCATGGCGACATGGCAGACGCGGATTCGGATGTCCACGCTGTGGCGTCTGTAGAGCACGCTGAAGGCTTGCACGATGCTTATGCGGGCGAACAGCCGGAGTCTGTGCTAACCCAGCTGCTGGAGGCATTCGGCATCGGGCGCGGCGTGCCCATCTCGGTCATGTTGCCATTTTGTATGGTGCTGTGGGGTGTGCTGGGGCTGGTCAGCAATCAGGCGTTGCACCCGATACTGCGTGTGCCAGCGCTCTACGTGTGGGTGAGCATGACAATCAGCCTGCTGGGTACCTCACTCATGGCGCGAGGATTATCGAGCGTCATTGGACGTTTTCTTCAGGCTGGGCAGGTGCCGAGCACATCGCGCGAACGGTTGATCGGTGCGACGGGCGTGGCGGTATTCACCATCGACCAGCGCAGCGGTGTGGCGGACGTGCACGACTGGGTGGGCACGGTGCATCGTATCAGCTGCCGTGTGTCCGCGCAAAGCGCGCCAATAGCCGCGGGCACACCTGTAGTTGTCACTGATTACGAGGTCGAAACGGGGCATTATCTCGTGGAAGAGAACCCGTTTGTGGATAACACGTCGCAACAGGAGGTAGCCCTATGACGGCGTTACTGTTCGTGTTGATTGGGGCACTGCTCATCTTCGCGCCCTTCTATCTGGGGTGGGCGTGGACGCAGACGCTGGTGTCGTCCATCGTCGGCGTGGTGGTGATGTTCTTCTCGGCGCTGGCGCTGGCGATCAAGCGCTTCTACCTGAAACCGTCGGCGAACCTTGCCTTCGTGCGCACCGGCTGGAGCGGCACACATGTTCTGATTGACGGTGGCTCTCTGGTATTTCCCGTGGTGCACAAGGTGGTGCCGGTGTCGCTGGAGACCATGAAGTTGGAGGTAGAACGCAAAGGTCCCGACGCGCTGATCACCCGCGACAACCTGCGTGTGGATGTGAAGGCGGAGTTCTACATCAAGGTGCGGGCGATGAAGGAGGACGTACTGAACGCCGCGCGCTCGCTGGGCGACAAGTCGGTGGACTCGCAATCGGTGTCGGCGCTGGTATTCGAGAAGCTGGTATCTGCCCTGCGCAGTGTAGCGGCAACCAAAGACCTGGTGGAGATTCATGCCCAGCGCGACGCCTTCGCCAGTGCGGTGCACCAGCTGGTGGTCAGCGACCTCCAGCAGAACGGACTGACGCTGGAGTCGGTCACCATCTCGCGCCTCGACCAGACCTCTCAGGAGCTGCTCTCCGACAACAACATCTTCGATGCGCAGGGCAAGAAGAAGATTACGGAGATCACGCAGGCGGCGCTTGTAGAGCGCAACCGCATCGAGCGCGACGCCCAGCGCGAGATGACGCTGAAGAACGTGCAGACGCGCAAAGAGGTGCTGGAACTGGAGCGTCAGCAGGCGGAGGCGGAGGCACAGCAAACGACCGAGGTCGCGAAAGTCCGCGCCGAGAAACAGCGCGAAGCGCAGACCTACCAGATCGAGCAGGAGCGGCAGGTGAAGGAAGCCGAGATCCAGCGCGATCTCGCCGTGCAGAGCACAGCCATCGAGCGCGACAAGGCACTGGTGCTGAAAGAGCAGGAGCTGAGGCAAACCGACATCGGGCGGGCGAAGGCAATCGAAGTCGCCGAGCGCGAGAAGGAGATCGCCGTCGCCATGAAAGAGAAACAGCGCGCCGAGGCAGAACAGGAGGCGTTGCAGGCGCAGGCAGAGCGTGAGCGTGCGAACCAGGACATCATCACCGTGCAGGTGACGGCGCAGGCGGAACGTGAGGCGGAAACCAAGCTGATCGCCGCCAAACAGCAGATCGAGCAGGACAGGCTAAAGCGACAGGTGGAAGCCGAGGTGCAGGCATACGCCGAGGTGAAACGTGCCGAGGCTCAGCAGAAGGCGGCAGAGATGGAGGCTCAGGCAATCCTGCGCAAGGCGGACGCCGAAGCCCGCGCGAAGGAGCTGGTGGCTCAGGGCGAGCAGGCGCTGAAGATGGTGGACGTGAACATCGCCCGCGAGCAGGTGGAAGTACACAAGGCGCAGGTGGAAGTGGAACGGCAGGCGCTGGAGAACAAGCAGACCTTCAGCGATGCCGCGTTGCGCTTCGAGCTGACCAAACTCCAGATCGAAGCCAGCCGCGATATCCAGAGGGCTGTCGCCGAGTCCATCGGGCGCTTCATGAGCAACGGGCAGTTCGTCATCTTTGGCGACCCGGGCATGATGGCGAACATGGTGCAACAGTACTTCAAGGGCATGGGCGTTGGCGCGTTCGTGGATGGGCTGATGAAAGGCTCACCCCTTGGCGGCGACGGCAGTGTGGTGCCCCAGATTGCCAGCCAAGTGTTGAATCTGGTGCAGAGCCTGACCGGCAAAGCGGCGTCACCCGAGCTGGTTCAGCAGGTGAACACCCTGGTGGAGCAGGTGGTCAGCTCCACTCAGAAGGAAACACCGGCACAACCCGAAGCGACATACACGGAATAAGCACTCTGTAGCAGGGGGCAGAAACGCCCGTCTGCCCTCTGCCCTCCGGCACAATACCGGTTTTTTGCCGTCGCTGCAGGGCGTCCTTCAGATTCGCCGTGCGACAGCCGATTATTAATCTGCGATTCCGCAACGCGCTTCAGCGAGGTGAAACACACGGATGTGGGCTTTCTTCGCCTATCTCATCGCAGCAGTGGCGTTTTACACCGTTCTGGTGCTGATCGCCCAGCCCGAGCCGTACGACTCCGAGGCTTGGGAGATGGCAGACGACACCGAACTGCCCATCTATATTGCAGAAGAAGAAGTGGAGTACGAGAGCTATCGGAAGGCGGCTTAGACGCCTCGCTTTCGGTAGGCACTCAGCGACACCGCCTGCGTATACGCACCGATGAGCATCAGCGCCAGACACATCATGAAGCTGGCATGGAAGCCAAAAGCACGCAACAACGGCACGGCAACGAACGGCGCCACCGTCCCCCGGATGCCCAGTAACATGCTGTGCAGCGCCTGATACTGCGCCTCTTTGCCTTCCTCAGAGAGGGTCAATATCACGTTCAAGTACGCCAGCTCGATGCCTGCTCCCGCAACGCCCTGCGCCACCGCAGCCGGTATCAGATGCCACCACTCGCCAGAGAAAAAGTAGATAATCGGCATCACGCACTGTATCAGGATGTTCACCAGCGCCGTCCATAGCGCACCGTGCCGATCCATAAAACGTCCCCAGTACATAAAGGCAACTATGGAAGAGACGGAGGCAGCGTTGGTCAGAGTCGCTACCTGCGTGTTGGTGATGTTCAGGCGGTCCACCTGATACAGCGGGTAGAGGGTAAACGCCACCAGATTGCCGAAGCCGTAAGCCATCACCGAGGCGGCAAACCACCGGAACCCGCGGTTGTGTCGCAGAATGGCAACCGTGTCCAGCCAGAAAGCTATCGCGGACACAGGCTTTTGCGGCTCCGCAGGGGCGACCGTTTCGCGCACCGGCACCCGACTGAAACACCACGCGCCTCCGATGCCGATGCACGCCGCTATCGGGAACAGTACCTTGAACGGCACGCCGGCATCCAGCAGGTGTCCGGCAAGAAACGACACCAGAAACAGCGCGCTATATGCCCCTACACGCACCAGCCCCATCGCCCTGCCCCGCTCCTCGTCGGGATAGATGTCCTTCATGAGGGCGGTGTAGGCAGGTCCAGAGATAGAGCCGATAATCTGCGCCGTGCCGATCAACAGCACGAATTGCCATGCATGGGTGACGAGAAACATGCCGAAGAAGAGGGCGCGCGCAAAGGTCCACGAGTAGACACAGAAAGGCATCTTCGACCTGCCCACCATCTGCCGTGCCCACAGTGGCGCCAGCAGACTGCCGATGAAGGGCGCAGCGGTCAACAGACTGATCTCGAGGCGACTCGCGTGCAGGTCGGCGCGGGCGATGCGCATCACAAAGGGGAATATCGCCCCCATATAGATACCACCGAGTAACCCGGCAAGGGCATCCCATCGGTAGGCAGGTATCACCTGCGGGGACAGCACTCGCCCAATAATCCGATCGCTGTTTACCTTCTCAGCCAAACGTGATAGCATTTCGGTTTCATTATAACACACCGCCTTTCCCCCCCCCGTAAAGAACCCTGCTGCGCCTGCCGATAATCCTTACCGGTATTTCACACGGCACTTGAGATTTCACTGTGGAGCAAGTCTCTATGTTGCGTGGACTGAACATTGCGGCGTCGGGGATGCTGGCACAACAGGTGCGGCACGAGACCATCGCCAGCAACCTTGCGAACGCAGACACAACCGGCTACAAGGCGGATGAAGTGGCGTTCCGCACCGCGCTCGAAGCGGCGATATGGCGGCATCACGACCCGCTCAAAGGCTCGCCTGCACCCACGTTGGGCACGCTCCCGTTTGGTGCCGAGGTAGATAGCATTCGAACCGACATGCGCCCTGCGCCCATCACTCTCACGGGGAGGTCGCTGGATGTGGCAATCGACGGCGATGGCTTCTTCGTGGTCAACACGCCGCAGGGAGAACGCTACACACGCGACGGCGCCTTTCGGCAGAGCGGGGACGGCACGCTGCTGACCGCAGACGGGATGCCTGTGCTGGGGTCACGAGGCGTCATCCGCAGTGCAGACGCCACACTGAGCATCGCCCCGAACGGGGATGTGCTGGCGAACGGTCAGGTGATAGACCGCCTGCGCATCGTGCAGGTGGAAAACGCCGTCAAAGAGGGAGCGAACCGCTTTGCGGGGACTGCGCAACCTTTACAGCGGTTCAACCTGCAGGTGGGTGCACTGGAGCGCTCCAACGTCTCCGTCGTGCAGGCGATGGTGGACATGATCGTGGCGATGCGCGCCTACGAGGCGTCGCATCGGGCTGTTCTGGCGCATGATGAGACGCTGCAGAAGGCGGTCAACGACGTCGGTAGAGTGTAACTTCAGGTTTTCGGCTGGACCGTGCGTGCGCCAGGCACGGAAGCCGATGACAGTCCCCGACTGACCGAGGGGACATCAGACAGCATGGAACGTGAGGAGGAGGTTCTTCGAAGATGATGCGGGCGCTTTTCACATCGGCGACCGGTATGGCGGCACAGCAGCTGCATCTGGACGTCATCGCCAACAACCTGGCGAACATCAACACCGTTGGGTTCAAACGCAGTCGCGCCGATTTTCAGGACCTGCTTTACCAGACACTGCGTCCGGCGGGCGCCACAGCCGCACGAGGGGCACAGGTACCCACCGGGCTGAATGTGGGACTGGGCGTCCGTCCCGTCTCCACAGCGACCATTTTCACCACCGGTACCCTGCAGAAGACCGACAACCCCACAGACCTCGCCATCGAGGGCGACGGGTTCTTCAAGGTGCTTCTGCCCGACGGTACGGTGGCGTACACGCGGGACGGCGCGTTCAAACTGGACGTGCAGGGACGGCTGGTCACCTCCGACGGCTACCCGCTGGAACCCGAAATCATCATTCCGCAGGACGCGCAGGTGGTCACGGTCGGCAAGGACGGCACCGTATCGGTGCTCAGAGCAGGGCAGAGCACCCCCGACGAGGTCGGGCAGATTCAGCTTGCCCGCTTCGTGAACCCGAGCGGACTGCATCACATCGGGCAGAACCTCTACAAGCCCACCGCTGCGTCGGGCGACCCGGTTGAGGGTGCTCCGGGCGAGCAGGGCTTCGGCACGCTTGCCCAAAACATGCTGGAAATGTCCAACGTGCAGATCGTGGACGAGATGGTGGCGATGATTATCGCCCAGCGCGCCTACGAGATCAGCGCGAAAGCCATCCAGACTTCGGACGAGATGTTGAACATCGCCAACAACCTGAGGCGATAGGGTGATGCACGGTGAGAACCGCTCTGGTCGTCATAACTGTCTGTCTGTCATCCGCCGCGTGGTGCCTCCAGCAACCGCGCATTGAGGTTCAGGAGGTCAATGTCGTGCGCGGCTCCCAGTTCACGCTGGGCGAGGTGGCGACCTTTAACGGCATGGACGCGCACACAGAGGCGCGACTGCGAGCTGTGGTGCTGGGCGCCTCGCCGCTGCCCGGGCTGGAGCGCACCCTTGCCCGTGAACAGCTGATTACCCGACTGCGCCAGCACGGCTTTCAACCAGAAGGTTTCGAGATTGCGATGCCCGCACGGGCGGTGGTGCGCCGCGAAACGCGGATCCTGCAAGCACAGCAGATGGTGTCGTGTGCGATGCAGAAGATGCGCGAATCTCTGCCGCTGGGCGATGACGCCACACTGGAGTGTGACGCGCCCGTGCGCGATCTTTCCCTGCCCAGCAACGAGCCGCAGATGAGCGCAGGTGACCCAAAGGCGCTGGGCGGTGGACTGTATCTGGTTCCGGTGCGGGTAGTCTGCGGAGCAGGTGCGCCAGCCGTGACGGTGAACGTGCGGCTGAGGGTCAAGCGGACGCAGCTGGTGGCAGTGGCAACACGTGCCATCCGAACAGGCGAGGCGATTCGGGAGGAGGATGTGCAGATGCGTCCTGTCTCTCTGCCGCCCGATGCGGACGATCTGGTCGCGGATGTATCCGAAGTGATTGGCAAGGTGGCACGCCGCACGGTAGCGTCGGGGCACATGCTGAGGCGTTCTGCGGTGGATGAGCCAGCGGTGGTTCGTGCCGGACAGAACGTGAAACTGCTGGTTCGGCTGGACGGTGCTGTAGTGGAGGCAACAGCAGTGGCTCTGCAGGACGGTAAAGCCGGCGCACGCATCCGGGCGCAGGTCACCGACACGCGCAAGACCTTGCTTGCCACGGTGGTGGATTCGGAGACGCTCATGGTCAGCGTGCAGTGAGATGGAGGGAGAACGATGCGTGTCTTGACGATAGTGATGGTTGCTCTGCTGATAACTGGGGTGGCAGCCGATTCGCTGTGGAAGGATGGTACCCGCAGCATGTATGCCGACCGCAAGGCGGTGAAGGAAGGCGATGTGCTGACGGTGCTCATCTACGAAAGCACGACCGCCTCGAGCCGCGCCGATACCAAAACCAGCAAGAGCGACTCGGCGTCCACCAAGCCGGGCGTGGGACCGTTGCTCAGTATGTTGCCGGAGTGGTCTCTCAGCGGCAAAACCAGCTCGCAGGCGTCCGGCTCCACCACGCGCAGCGGCACGCTGGTGGGCAAGATCAGCGTGGTGGTCAAAGAGGTTCT
>CAKZNX010000052.1 GCA_937132045.1 uncultured bacterium | reverse complement strand
GTGCCTTCAGGCACGCAGAGCGGACAGATGTTTCGCCTGTCGGGACAGGGGATGCCACGCCTGAAGGGTGGCGGCTATGGAGACCTGTATGCGCGCGTGCGGATTACCGTGCCACGCACATTGACGGCGCGAGAGCGCGAACTGTTGCAGCAGCTGGCTCAACTGCATGGCGCGACCACAACTTCTCGCGCGTAATCACAGTCAGGGGGGAATGAGCGATGGCAGATAACATCCGGGATAGGCACGAACCGGTGTATCTGATCAGCGTGGCAGCCCGGTTGTGCGATATGCACCCGCAGACGCTGCGCATGTACGAACGCATGGGTCTGGTGCGCCCACAGCGCATCAATCGGAAGAACCGGCTGTACTCCGAGGCGGATATCGAGCGACTGCGCCAGATCCAGCGCCTGACACGCGACCTGGGGGTGAACCTCGCCGGGGTGGAGATTATCCTCGACCTGCTGGACAGAGTGGAGAAACTCCAGCAGGAACTGGAGACCCTGCGCGGGCAGATGGAGCAGATGGTGCAGGATCGGGTGGAGCAAATCCTTGCCGAGCGACAGACCCTGCCTGCACGGGTGGTGCGGGATCTGTAACGGAAGCCCCAGCAACGCACCCGACCCTGTCCGCAGATTGAACCTTGTGTCCTGTCGCGCATGAGCCGCTGCTCCTGCTGGCTACCGAGAGTTGACCTTCCGCCTTCTCGCTCCGGACTTCGCTTCGAAACTCCTCGCCGGCGTCCCGCAAACGCATGACCGGTCACGCGCAGGCAAACAGGGGCGCTAAAGCGAAGTAGTGAGGCAGGAGGGATGATAATGCAAGTTTTCTGTGAATCGCTGGGTGTGGATGTCGAACTGCCGGAGCGCCCCAGGCGGATTGTCTGCCTTGCCTCTTCCTTCACCGAAACCCTGTTTGAGATGGGTTGTGGACACCGGCTGGCCGGCATCTCGGCTTACTGCTCGCGCTTTGTTCCCGCTGGAGACCTCCCGGTGGTGGGGGACTACCTTCGGGTAGACAGAAACCTCCTCCAGCAGGTAGAGCCTGACCTCATCATCCTGACCACTGGCATTCAACGCACGCTGGGCATTCGTCTGGCAAAGGAAGGCTACCCGGTGTATGCCCTGCCTTTGCCCACCAGCTTGAGCGGAGTGATGGAGAACCTTAACGTTCTGGGAGGGCTGGTAAACGAGGTGGAGGCGGCGAGGCGGTTACGACAGCGCTGGGAACAACAGTTCGGCACACTGTACCTTTCCGCGCCGATGCGCCGTCCCCGGGTTTACCTCGAGCTGTGGTTCGGTAAGCACATGCGCACTGTGGGCGCGCTGAGTTTCGTGCACGATCTGGTAGAAGCTGCTGGCGGCGACAACATCTTCGGGCGGGATCGGCGCGCCTATTTTGTGCCCGACCTCGACCAGGTTGCGTCACTGCGTCCGGACATTTTGCTCTTCCACACCGAGCCGGACTATCCGGTGGATGTACCCGCCCTCATCGAGCAGCGCGGCTGGCACCGCTGGAACCCAGCGCCTTATGTGCTCACCGGCACCGTGGAGAAGGGACAGAACATCATCCACGAAGGTCCCTCGATGATGGAGACCGCCATGTGGCTGCAGGGGCATTTCCACTTCTGGGCGCGACACTGGCAGTAGGGTCTAAGTCTGTTCCACTTCCGGGTGCGCCGATCCTACCGGTTCCACCACCACGCCGTCGGGGCGCACATCCGCCACCCGCACTCGGGTACGTGCTGGCAGAAACTCCCGCTCGGTGAGGACGTGAAGGTCGACGTTGCCAATGCGCGCCATGCCACCCGGCGTCAGGTCGGTGACCGTCACGCCTTCCGCGCCGAGCAGTTCGCGCTGCGCCTGAGGAGTGGCGTGCATGGACACCTGCATCCGATGCTGCATCTCGCGCCAGAGATGGCTCTTGGGCAGGTAGACGAAGAAGACCACCATGCTCATGAAGGTGAGTATGGAGGAGACCGCCAGTGCGAAGAGGGGATGCGACTCGATCATGATGGCTTCGCGCATTCCCGCGAAGATACACAGGAAGCCAGAGAGCGCAAAGATACCTCTGCCGGGCAGAAGGTGTGTTTCGACCAGCACCAGCCCGATGCCAAGGGCAAACACCGCCATGCCCCACCAGTGGGAGCCGCTGAAAAGATGCGCCACAAACACTATCCCCAAAAACAGCACGCCCACCGTGCCCACCCACGACCACACGGGGCGGGTGAGAAACTCCGCCACCAGAAACGCCAGACCGACAAAGGTGAACAGCACGGTGGCGTATGGTCCCTGCAGCCATTGGGTCAGAATATCCATACTCACCGTCATCACCCCTGCATCGGACGAATGTAGGCGGGCTTTTCCGGTTCCACGATATATCGGGATAGCGTGAGGGTGAGCTGATAGGTCACCACCTGCAGAAACAGAATGATACCGTAGCACACCCGCGAGACCAGACGGCTCCACTGGCGGCGCAGCCGCTGGGACATGGGCAGTCGTTGCTCGGCGATAATCTCCGCCAGTACCGGCTGAAACTCGCGCCACAGGTCGATGCGCGGTTCCGGTGCCTCCATCTGGCGGCAAAACTCCACAAAGCGGCGCAGTTGCTGATACTCCTCCATGCAGGCTTGACAGGTGTGCAGATGGTTCGTTACCAGCTCGCGCTCACGCTGGCTCAGCTGCTCATCGATCAGAGCGCTCAGTCGCTCCTGTACCTCTTCGCAACGCATGGTTACTCACCTACCCCCTGGTAATACGACCGATAATAAGGTTCAAAAAGACGCTTGAAAGCAAGTCGTGCTCGGTGCAGACGCGACTTCACATTGGCTATGGTCAGCCCGGTGATGTGGCTGATCTCTTCATAGGACAGCTGCTCGAAGTCGCGCAGAACCAGCATCGTACGGTAGTCCTCCGGCAGGCGCGCCAGCACCTCGCGCACTTTGCGCTGAAGTTCCTCGCGTTCCACGTGCGCCTGCAGATCCTCGTCGGAGGCGGGTTCAAATCCGCCGTTCTCTCGCTCTGCCATCTCCTCCAGAGACTCGGTGCTCTGGCGTTTCATGTCACGCAGGCGGTTACAGCAGAGGTTGTGGGCGATGCGCAGAAGCCACGCGCGGAAGCTGCTGTCGCCCCGGAAAGAGCGGATGTTCTTGAATGCTTTGATGAAAACTTCCTGAGTGAGGTCGTGTGCCTCCTCGCCGGGCACCATCCGGTACACGACGCTGTACACCAGGCGGACGTATTTCTGGTAGAGCTTCTCGAACGCTGTAGAGTCTCCATCCCCACACTGGCGCACCAGCAGCAGGTCTTCATCCAGCGGCGCCAGCATATTGAACGGCAGGTCGGATGATGCCTCCGGTGGCGTGCCAAGTTTCAGAACCATCCTTCACCATCCTTCAGCAAGCGTTGGGGAAGGCGCGTGTGAACGTGCCTTCCCCATGGTTTCAACGTCCCTGCGCTGGAGGCGGTGGCGGGCTCTGCATGAACTGCTGGAACATCTGCATGCCCTGCTCCATCAGCATCCGGCGCTCTTCGGGCGACATGTTCATGAACATGCGCATCCCTTCCTGCATCATCTGCATCCGGACGGAGGGGTCCATGTTCATTAACATCTGAACACCCATGCGGATAGCCCGCTGGCGCTCCTCCGGCGACATGTTCATGAACAGCTGCATTCTCTGCTGTTCCAGCGCCAGAAGGTCCTCCGCGCGAGTCTGTCCACGCTGACCGCCGCGCTGTGCCTGCTGTGCCAGCATCGGCTGCTGATAGAACACCACGTACACCGGTCGTTTCTTGAAAGCAGGCACCATCTGGTCCAGCTGCTGCTCGAAATCGGGCGACACCGTCACGTTGCGCACAAACGAGGTGATGCGGTTGCCCGTGTTGTCGGCGACAATCAGCCCCTGCGCCTCCAGAGCTGCTACGGTGCGCACCCAGCTGACCAGTGTGTCTGTGGACGGCATCTCCATCTCAGCGCGCAGATACACCTTACGCCAGGTCGTGCCCGGAATTTGACGGGTGACCGCATCCAGAGCTGCCTGTGCGGTGCTAGCATCTCGAGGCGGGTTCACGCGCGCCTGCAGGAGTGGGTCTACCACCACCTGAAGGCTGAACCTTTGCGCAATGGTACTCAGCACCTGCCGCACATCGGTGCCTCCGCGCTGCGCCTGCTGAGCCGGCCGCTGAGCAGGCGGCATGACAGGCGGTTCTATCTCCACAGGCGGAGGCGGTGGCATCACCGGCTCCTGCGGCACTTCCACAGGTGGCTCAGGCGGGGGCGTCGGCTCCCCGAAGGGTTCCTGTGCCCGGATGGGCAGGACGACGAACATGGATAATGCCACGACGGCAGTAACTGTTCTCCAGCACATTTCAGGACGACCTCCTCGTTTCCCTCATTTCTTATTAGACACCGCGCATCGACGAAAAGTTGCGCTCCGTGAGGAATTATGCCGGCAATCGCCACTTTCCTCACCGTCGATTCATTTTACCCTGTTGTCCGCCCCGAGCGTCCAGCCGGAAGGCTCCGGACATCAGGCGCCGGACTCTCCTCTCAACCTGTGCAACGAACAGAGCATTCGCTGGCGCGTTCGGCAGGAGTTCCCTTTGCCGTCGGGTAAGGTTTTGACTGCAAGACATTTTGGACGGGGGGAGGATGACTTTATGCCACGACCGATTACGATAGACGACCTGTTTGTGCTCAAGCTGGTTAGCGACGCGCAGATCTCCCCCGGCGGGGAGCGCGTGGTGTGCGTGGTGAAAACGATCGACCGCGAGAAGAACAAGTATTTGAGCCATCTGTACCTGTGCGACCTGCGCACGGGCGAAGTGCGCCAGTTTACCAGCGGGGAGGTGTCGGATAGCCAGCCGCGCTGGTCGCCCGACGGTAAGAGCATCGCCTTCGTGAGCAACCGCCAGAAGCCCAAAACGCAGATATACCTCATCCCGGCGGACGGCGGCGAGGCACGCGCGCTCACTTCACTGGACGAGGGCGGTATCGGAGAGATCGCGTGGTCGCCAGATGGCACGAAAATCGCTTTCACCTTCCGCCTGACCCCCGAGCAGTGGCGCGAGTCGGCGGTGAAGGAGCGCAAGGAGAAGGGGCTATCCACGCCGCCGCGCATCATCACGCGCCCGTTCTACCGGCTGGATGGGGCGGGCTACTTCGACGGGCAATACTACCAGGTGTGGGTGGCAGATGCCCACACGGGCGAGGCGAAACAGCTAACCAGCGAGAACACCTCATGCGGAAGCCTGAGCTGGTCGCCGGATAGCCAGCGGATTGCCTTCGTGTGCAACCGCACTGAAAACCCCGACCTGAACCCTAATCTGGAAGATATCTGGCTGGTGCCTGCCGAAGGGGGCGAACTGCAACGAGTGGAGGCACCGAAAGGACCGAAAGGCGGTGTCGCCTTCTCGCCTGATGGCACGTGCATCGCCTTCATCGGTCACACGAAGGTGGAGGACATCTGGGGTGTAACCAACAACCACCTGTGGATAACCAATCTGAAGACAGGAGAGGCGCGGGACATCACAGAGTGCTTTGACCGCTCGCTGGGCAACCTGACGCTGAGCGATACCCGCGATGTGAGCGGCGGCAGCTGTCCGGTTTGGTCGCCTGATGGCACTCGTCTGCTCTTTCTCGCCAGCGATTGGGGTAGCACTGTTCTTTTCACCGCACCCGCCGATGGCGGCGAACCGACCGCCGTGCGCGGCAACCGCAGTGACATTACTGGGTTCAGCGTGAGCGCAGACGGCACGCGCATCGCCTGGAGCGAGGGCGCGCCCTCGCGGTTACACGAGGTATTCGTGGGTGAACTGCGGGATGGCTCCCTGACGGAAGCGACGCTGGTGACAGCATTGAATGCATCGTGGCTGGAGGAGGTCGCGCTGCAGACGCCAGAAGAGTTCACCTGTACCTCCCCCGACGGCAATACGGTGCACGGCTGGGTTCTGCATCCGCCCGACTTTGATCCCGGTCGGAAATATCCGCTGATCCTGGAGGTTCACGGCGGACCGCACGCGCAGTACGGGTGGGTGTTCTTCCACGAGTTCCAGCTACTCGCAGCACAGGGGTACATGGTGCTGTACACCAATCCACGCGGAAGCAAAGGCTACGGTGAAGCGTATACGGCGGCAATCAAAGGCGACTGGGGCGGTCCCGACTACACCGACCTGATGGCGGCAGTGGAGCACATCGTGGCGCGTGGCTACACCGACGAGACGCGCATGGGCGTGATGGGTGGCTCGTATGGCGGTTACATGACCAACTGGGTGGTGTCCCACACGAACCGGTTTCGTGCCGCCATTACCGACCGCAGTGTGGTGAACCTGCACAGCATGGCGGGTACCTGCGATTTCCCCCTGCTACCGGGCGACTACTTCCGCGGCAACGCATGGGCGGAACCCGAGCACCTGTGGGAGCACTCCCCGTTGAAGTATGCGGGCAACATCGAGACGCCTCTGCTCATCATCCACAGCGAGGGCGACCTGCGCTGTCCGATGGAGCAGGCGGAACAGCTGTTTGCTGCGCTGAAGGTGCAGGGTAAAGAGGCGGTACTGGTGCGCTATCCGCTGGAGAGCAGTCACGGTTTGTCTCGCTCCGGTCCGCCCGACCTGCGTGTGCATCGGCTGGAGCAGATACTGCAATGGTGGTCGAGGCATCTCGGCGAGGCGAGCCATCAGGTGTCAGCGGGACAGTAGTAGCGTGTCATTGCGAGGGGCGAAGCGACGAAGCAATCTCCTTCGCCTCTTGTGTCATTGCGAGGAGCGCAGCGACGAAGCAATCTCC
The DNA here is from genome assembly GCA_937132045.1 of uncultured bacterium. Taxonomy (GTDB): domain Bacteria; phylum Armatimonadota; class HRBIN16; order HRBIN16; family HRBIN16; genus HRBIN16. The sequence goes on along the minus strand of CAKZNX010000052.1, from coordinate 70 downwards.
TTCCACTACCGTAAGCCGCAGGGGATTGCTTCGCCTGCCTTTGGGGCAGGCTCGCAATGACACCACTCTC
>CAKZNX010000051.1 GCA_937132045.1 uncultured bacterium | reverse complement strand
GCCTTCCAGCTCCATCCAGCCCGCCAGCTGGTACCGCGACCAGAACCCCGTGCCGAAAATAGCAAAGCGTAGAGTGGCCATGGTGGACTACTCCTTTGCGATTATTCACTGCTTTTATGTCGCATGAAATTGCATAAGGCTTCGGTTTCAGCGCACGATTTATGCAATTCTGGAAAATCCGGCGATATCCATGTTAGTACAACATTTGGTATGACAGAGAAGAGCGCTATCAATATTTTGGGCGAGAGAGCCGCCATGCCTGTCCTTCTTTGCCTTAAGCACCGCATGGGGAATAAAATATCTTCAGCTAGATTTATGTTTTGTACACAATTCCCATTTGGCACCACGCCCTCTCTTGCCTGCAACAGGCTGTATTTTACGCTCGCGCCTCATCTCTTGAAGCAAATTTCCAATGAAGTTTCTCTTTCTGTCTGGTGTCAGCACATCTGGGAGCTTTTCAAACAGCAATTCTTCGATATCTTCCCGCGATGCAGGCTGGAATTGAGTGAGAAATTCTTCCACCATGCGTTTGTAGTAGTTCTTGTCCAAACCTCGTCTGCGGATGTATTCTCCTTTGGTATCCGTAGCCGCAGCAACATGCGCCGATACAACAAGGTTGGGGCGCCGACCTTCGATTAGCCCTTTCTGTCTCAGCCTCCGCATCTCTTCATCTGTCAAAGGTTTCCGCTTTTGCACCTTGTCCAGGGCGATTACCTCCCAAATATCCAGGTCTGTTCGCTCGATGAGCAGCTGGGTATACCTCTCATCCAGAACCTTGCCGGGAATTCTCACAACCACCCTGCCTGTAGTTGATAGGTCGTAATCCGGTAGAGGGAAAAACCTTTCTCTCTGCTTCTGAAACATTCGCTTGATACCGCTACCGATTGTATCGATCATGTTGAACTCAACCATTGCTTCGCACAGCAGACGATTGCGGTAGAATTCTGGAGGTGCGTCCGTACGGATGACAGCCTCGACACTACCTGGGATGAAATCGCCGAGATTAGTAACTGTCAGGGCATCTGACTCTTCGACCACGTTGATGTGCCCACCGCGTGTATAGTCTTGATGGGCGATAGCATTATTTAAGACTTCACGCAGGACCCACGAGTCATACTTTGTTATCTCCGCAGGGAAAAGCCGAGTATTCACCAGATAACGATAAGTTGTATTGCGGATTCTCTTGAAGACTTCTGTGACATTGAGCAAGAACGGCGGACCGTAATGAATGTAGTCGATAGGGGAACCGCTCTCGTTATGCAGTATCCAGCTGATACGGGCTGTCGCCGGCTGAAGATATGTCACCGTCTCTGGCTTGCCTACGAGTATTAACGCTGCACGGGTTAGCTCTCCAGAAATGCAAAGGCGTGTTTTCTGCAGGAACGTGAGTTGGTCCCACGTAGAGACCTCCGACGCGAGGTGTGGGTGCTTAGTCAAATACTGCTGCCGAGCAAACTCAAGGGCAGCCTCATCTAATTCAGAAAGGCTAGCATTAGGACAAGTATATGCTGACCAATCTTCATACAGCATCCTGCGCCGAATCCGCTCAATGCCGTCGAGAGGCAGAGGCGTGAGGCTGTCATGAATTCGCCCGTATGCGATACCGTCCCACGTGGTTGGTATTCCCTGCGACGCGGGTGGAATCTCGAATAGCAAGACACGTCTTCCGTCTACGTGTAATTCATAAATGTTTCGAAAGGTCATACGATGATTCGTGCGATCTGCGATCTGTTTTTTCAGTTTCTCCAGTCCAGGAGCTTGAGCGCGATAGGAAGTGCCCGTAACCCTCCTTGGGAAATCATCAGAAACACCGAAAACCAGCCATCCGGCTGGTTGATTGTTCAGGTTTGCCGCGTTACTGATTGCGGAAAAGTACTTTCCAAGTTCATTGAAGTCGAAGTTGTTACGTGCCTCTTTGAACTCAACCCACTCGGTCTCGCGCGGCATACTATAGAGTTCTTTGAAAATCCTCAAGATATTACTGTCCATCGGATGACTTCCGAGAAGGCTGTTTGGTTTGTTATAGTCGTCTTCATTTTAGGGCTGTACAGTTCCGCACGTCAAGTGATCAGAGGCAAGACGTATACTATCCTCGTATCTCAAGCATGTGAGGTATACTTATCCCAGACTGAGGAAAGGATTTGGCGCGATGTGCCTTGCGATACCCGGACAGATTCTCAGCATCTCGGGCGATGACCCGTTGACCCGCACGGGCAAGGTGAGCTTCGGGGGGATTGTGAAAGAGGTCAACCTTGCCTACGTGCCCGAAACGAAGGTGGGAGACTATGTGATTGTGCACGTGGGCTTCGCCATCAGCGTGGTGGACGAGCAGGAGGCGAAAGAGGTTTTCGAGTACCTGCGCCAGATGGAAGAGTTGAGCGAGCTGGAGGAACAGCCTGCATGAGGTTCGTGGAAGAGTACCGCGACGCGCAGGCAGCGCGCAAGCTGGCGGAGGCTATTCGTCAGGTGGTGACCCGCCCCTGGACCATCATGGAGGTATGCGGCGGTCAAACACACGCCATCATGAAGTTCGGCATCGACGAGCTGTTGCCTCCGCAGGTTACGCTGTTGCACGGTCCCGGCTGCCCGGTGTGTGTGACGCCGGTGGAGCTCATCGACAAGGCGGTGGAGCTGGCGTCGCGCCCAGAGGTCATCTTCTGCTCCTTCGGGGACATGCTGCGCGTCCCGGGCACGAAGGGCGATCTGCTCTCCGCGAAGGCGGCAGGTGGCGATGTGCGCATTGTCTACTCTCCGCTGGACGCTCTGCAGCTGGCGATCAGGAACCCGCAACGGCAGGTGGTGTTCTTTGCTGTCGGGTTCGAAACCACAGCTCCGGCAAACGCGATGGCGGTGTATCAGGGGAAGCAGCAGGGTGTGACGAACTTCTCCATCCTCGTCTCGCATGTGCTGGTTCCCCCTGCGCTCGAGGCGATCCTGAGCTCGCCCAACAACCGCGTGCAGGGCTTTCTGGCTGCAGGGCATGTGTGCACTGTAATGGGCTACACCGAGTACGAACCGATCGCCCAGAAATATCGCGTGCCTATCGTGGTGACGGGCTTCGAGCCGCTGGACATCCTGCAGGGGGTGTACATGTGCGTGAAACAGCTGGAAGAGGGACGCTCCGAGGTGGAAAACCAATACGCGCGTTCCGTGCGGCGCGAGGGCAACCGACACGCACAGGATCTCATCCGCGACGTGTTCGAGGTGGTTCCCCGTAAGTGGCGTGGCATCGGCGAGATACCGCAGAGCGGGCTGGGTTTGCGAGAGCCATACCGCGCGTTTGACGCCGAGCAGCGATTCCCTCTTACAACAGGTAGCGTGGAAGAGGACACCGAGTGCATCAGCGGACTGATTCTGCAGGGTGTGCGAAAGCCGCACGAGTGCTCCGCTTTCGGCACGCGCTGTACCCCCGAGCACCCGCTGGGCGCCACGATGGTCTCTTCGGAAGGAGCCTGCGCCGCCTACTACCGCTACCGTCGGTCGGGAAATCAGGCTGCAAGCTGATAGATCGCTAACGTCTCGCGAAGGGAATTCGTGAATTGCCGCACCAGCGCCTCCAGCTCGAGCAGAGCGTCCGGCGATGGCTGAGCCTGCAACCGTCTCAGCAGGGCGCAGATGTGCTCATGCTGGAGAACAAGCTCGTCAATGTCCTCCACCTGCTCTTGCGCCAGCCTCGCCCACGGCACGAAACGGCACTCCTCGCTCTGCGACACAAGCGGTATGTCCATGCCCTCCAGCACACGACGCGCCCGTCGGAGCATCTGCAGGTGGTCGAACACTATCTGGTTGATCATGCGGTGCGCGGCGAACCCGGCGGGGTCCGCTACTGCCTCACGCACCCTCGACAGCCACTCCTCGGCAGGGATGGTGGGAATGAGCAGGCGGTTCTGTGTCGCATGGGTGACCCGATTGCGCCCCTCGCGTTTGGAGGCATAGAGCGCCTGATCCGCCTCCTCGATCAGGGTATCCGGGTTGAGCGTGTGCAGGCCGAGCGTAGACACCCCCACGCTGGCGGTAATCTGACGATAACAGCAGGGCACATCGGCGATGGCTTCCCGGACCTCTTCGGCGAATGAGACTGCGTCTTCGGCGCCTGCTTGCGGCATGATGACCGCAAACTCCTCACCGCCGTATCGCGCAGCAAGCCGCCCTTCATTGCTGGCTTCTTCCAGCACCTGCGCCACCTTGCGCAAAACCTCGTCGCCTGCTTTGTGCCCATACGTGTCGTTGAACTGTTTGAAATGATCCACGTCGAGCATGATCAGAGAGAGCGGCTGGTCATGCTCCAGCGACCAGAGGTACTCGCGCCACAGCCGCTCGCGAAACACGCGGTGATTGGGTAAGCCGGTCAAGGCATCTGTCGATGCCATGCGTTCCATCTGTGCGTTTGCCTGAGCAAGCCGCTGGGTCAGCTGCTGGAGGTTGGCGTTTTGCGCTTCCAGTTCGTCGCGCTGTTGCTCGATGAGGTGCTCCTGCTTCTTGCGTTCGGTGATGTCGATGTTGGCGCTGATGGCGGTGGTAACCTGCCCGTTGCCGTCAAGCAGGGGGAACGTGCTGCACAGCACCCATCGCACCTCGCCGTCACTGGTGGTGTCGAGCCACTCGATATCGCGCACTGGATTGCCCGACATCACCTGTTCGATCACTTCACGGGTTCGCTCCGCGTCCTCCGGGCGCACGAAGAGGTCGTAGATGCTTCGCCCAATAGTCTCCTCTGCACGAAAGCCGTAGAGCCGCTCACACTCCGAGTTCCAGTCCAGCACGATGCCTTCGCGGTTGTAGGTGAAGCAGGCGACGGGCATCTCGGAGTAGAGCTGCGCAAACCGCCGGCGTGCTGTCTGTTGTTCCTGGAGGGCGACCTGAAGTTCCTCCGTGCGTTCCTGCACGCGCTTCTCCAGTTCGCGGTTGTATTGCTGGAGCGTCTGGGTGGTCTGCTCCGCCAGCCACACCGTCAGCAGAACGAAAACGCTTCCAAACAGATACACGAGCGCCACCGTGCTGTGCAGGTACTGAACGTGCCCCGAGGTGATTGCCCATGCGCTGAACAGGTAGCCGCCCAGAAACAACTTCATCAGCAGGAGCTGGAGTCGCAGGAGGTTGCAGTATCCGGCGGCTTGCACAGCGTGGCGCATAGTCCAGGCGCGATGAATGGACACCGTCATGATTGCTGCGCCTGAGCCAATTGCAGTCACATCAAGAATCTCTTTCGCGCTCATGATGCAAGCCTCCCTATTCAGGATTATCGGCGAGCGCGCGTGATATTTCATACACCGCAGGGTATCGTGTTATACTGATACCAAGAACTGCAGGCAAGAGGATGTGCACGATGGACTTTGCACTCACATGCCCGATACCTATCCAGCAGTATCCCACGGTGGTGATGGCACACGGTGGGGGCGGGCGGCTGATGCATCAGCTCATCGAGAAGATGTTCGTCGCCACTTTCGGCGGTGAGGCGCTGAACCACCGGCACGACAGCGCCTGGCTCGAGCTGCCTACCTCCCGACTGGCGTTCACCACCGACTCGTACGTGGTGCGCCCGCTGTTCTTCCCCGGCGGCGACATCGGCAAGCTGGCGGTGTATGGAACCGTGAACGACCTGGCGATGAGTGGCGCACGCCCTCTCTACCTGAGCCTCGGCATGATACTGGAAGAGGGTTTGCCGATGGAGACGCTGTGGCAGGTAGTGCTGTCGACCGCGCAGGCGGCGCGGGCAACCGGCGTGCAGATCGTCACCGGCGACACGAAAGTGGTGGATCGCGGTAAGGGGGACGGTATCTTCCTCAACACTGCCGGCGTCGGCGCCATCGAGCACGACCTGACCATTACCCCACAATCGGTTCGAGCGGGCGATGCCGTCATCCTCAGCGGGGACATCGGGCGGCATGGCATCGCGGTGATGGCGGTGCGGGAGGGGCTGGAGTTCGAGAGCACCATCGAGAGCGACTGCGCTCCGCTGGCGGAGCCGGTGCTGGCGTCGCTGGAGGCAGGCATCGAGGTGCACTGTCTGCGTGACCTGACGCGCGGCGGTCTGGCGAGTGCGCTGGTGGAAATCGCCAGCACAGCGCAGGTGGGCATCCACCTTCAGGAGGCGCTTGTTCCCGTGCGAGAAGAGGTGCGCGGCGCCTGCGAGATACTCGGTTTTGACCCCCTGTATGTGGCGAACGAGGGGCGCTTCGTCGCATTCGTGCCCGCTGGACAGGCAGACCGCGCGGTGCAGGTGTTAAGACGCTTCGCCGTGTCGGAGGGCGCAGAGGTGGTGGGCGAGGTGTTGGCTTCACCGGAGGGTTTGGTGGTGCTGGAGAGCGTCATCGGCACATCGCGCGTGGTGGACATGCTGAGCGGGGAACAGCTGCCCAGAATCTGCTGAACGGTGTCAGTCCAGCTGGTTCAAATACGCCTCGACGAGTGTTCGCAGTGCCTGCACGAAATGCGTCCGGCAAGGGCCTCCGCTGCTTTCAGGCGTTCTGCGCTTTTCCCCCAGAATGAGCGAACCCGCTGCCTGTAGATTTGCTCCATAGCCGATATGCCGCCTCTGCGGCGTCGCGCAGCACGCGCTCGCCCCGGCGCAGGACGATTTCAAACTGCTCGCGGGTGCGGATAAGCAGGGAGGTAAGCCGCAGGGTTTCCAGCTCCTCCGGCTGCAGCGCCCGGTGAAGTCCTCAGGTAACTTCCGGTTTGCGCTCGGCGAGCATCACCAGCAGGTCGTGGTCTGAGTCGGGGCGATGGTCGCCCCGCGCTCGCGAGCCGAAGAGCACAATCATCTCCCGCGTCTTGCCGTATGCGGAGGGGATTGCTTCGTCGCTGTGCTCCTCGCAAGGACACGGGTAAGGTGTCATTGCGAGCCTGCCTTCAG
>CAKZNX010000050.1 GCA_937132045.1 uncultured bacterium | reverse complement strand
GATTTCATCGCTGCGCAGCTGGTTATCGTTCCGGGTTCCCCTGGCAACAACAGCGCGCTGGGAATCTTCGACCCATCAGCGAACCTGATTGTGTATGACCTGTATGCCCCGAACGTTCTCTCCGGCTTGATTCCCAGCGACGGCAACTGGCGTGTTGCAGTAAGCGGCTACCCGGACGTGGGGTCCACGTTCCTCGGGGATGATGGTATTCCGTTTAATGGAACACATGGTCAGAGCATCGACTACCTGCTGACCCTCAGCCTTGTGCCGGTACCCGAGCCTGGGGGACTGCTGGCTCTCGGCACGGGCATTGCTGGGCTGCTGGGTTATTCAGTGCGGCGTCGCCGTGCTGGCTAGTCCCCGCCTGCGCAAGCCTCCATGTTCAAACAGCCCGCCTCTGGCGGGCTGTTTGCTTTGGCGCGAGGTTGCCTGGTAAGGGCGCAGGGGATTGCTTCGTCGCTGCGCTCCTCGCAATGACACCCAACGGCTCGGCAGGGGTTCGTCGCCCTCCAGACGGGGTGTGTCTTGCTGATGGAGGGGAACCTCCTGGTGAGCCGAAAAGCAGGCATTGGAAAGCAAGGGAAACTGCTTCGTCGCTGCGCTCCTCGCAATGACACCCAACGGCTCGGCAGGGGTTCGTCGCCCTCCAGACGGGGTGTGTCTTGCTGATGGAGGGGAACCTCCTGGTGAGCCGAAAAGCAGGCATTGGAAAGCAAGGGAACGGCTTCGTCGCTGCGCTTCTCGTAAGGACACAGAGTGAGCCTGCTGGTGGTCTTTAACAAAGCAATAAAACCTGGCGCGAAAAATGCTTGACAAACGCACGGGCTATATGGTATAAACTACGCATCAATCGCAATATTGCCCATAATTTCATACTGGGAACGCGTTGAAGAGGAGTAGTAGGCAGATGGTGGACTTACAGAGAGCTGCCGGGTGGTGCGAGGCAGTAGACGCCCCTGCCGAAACTCGCCTCGGAGCAGAGAGGCTGAAAGAGTGATCCTGCGAGTAGGTCTCTCCGGGTGCGCCCGATATCGCGCGCAGAGTGGCTCGCGCAGCCAATCATGATCTGGCTTGCTGCATCTGCCCAGTGGCGCGAGCAACAAGGGTGGTACCGCGTGAGAACTAGCCTCTCGTCCCTTGGGGATGAGAGGCTTTTCTGATATCAATCATCAAGGCAACACAGAGGGAGGTCGAAACAACAATGGCTAAAATGTCTGGAGCACAGATCCTGCTGGAGTGCTTGCGGCAGGAAGGCGTGGAGTTCATCTTCGGCTACCCGGGCGGAGCGGTCCTGCCTATCTACGACGCGCTGTACGACTACCGCGACATCAAGCACATCCTGGTGCGGCATGAGCAGGGTGCGGCGCACATGGCAGACGGCTACGCTCGGGCGACGGGCAAGGTGGGCGTGTGCCTGGCAACCAGCGGACCCGGAGCCACCAACCTGATCACCGGCATTGCCACCGCGCAGATGGACTCGATCCCCATGGTGGCGCTGACCGGACAGGTGCGTACCACCTACATCGGGAAAGATGCTTTTCAGGAGACCGATGCCATCGGCATCTCCATGCCCATTACCAAGCACAACTATCTGCTGCGACGCACCGAGGACATCCCTCGCGTCATCGCGGAAGCCTTCTACATCGCGCGTTCTGGACGGCCCGGTCCGGTGCTTGTAGACATCCCTCTGGACGTAAGCCTTGGCAAGATAGAGTGGGAGCCTTCCGAGTACAATCGCAACGTGGATATTCCATCCTACCGCCCCACCTACAAAGGGCATGAGATGCAGATTCGCAAAGCCGCGCAGGCGATCAAAGAGGCGAAGCGACCGGTGCTATATGTGGGCGGCGGTGCGGTGCAGTCGGGTGCACAGGCAGAGGTGACGGAGCTTTCCGAGCGTACCAATATCCTGGTCACCACCACGCTGATGGGCAAAGGTGCCATCGACGAAAACCACCCCAACGGCCTGGGGATGTTGGGAATGCACGGCACAGCCTACGCCAACCACGCCGTGCACAACTGCGACCTGCTGATCGCGGTGGGTGCCCGCTTCGACGACCGCGTCACGGGCAAGCTTGACCAGTTCGCCAAATACGCGAAGGTCATCCACATCGACATCGACCCGGCGGAGATCGGCAAGGTGGTGCACTGCGACATCCCCATCGTGGGCGACGTGAAGACCGTGCTGCGCGAGCTGCTCAAGTATGTGGAGCCACGCCCCGCCACCGAGTGGAACCGCCAGATCATGGAGTGGAAGCGGCGCTTCCCCCTGGTGTATCCGCGGGACGGACAGATGCATGCGGAATACGTGGTGGACGAAATCTGGCGGGTGTCGGAAGGCAACGCGATCGTGACCACCGGAGTGGGACAGCACCAGATGTGGGCAGCGCAGTATTACAAGGTGAAGCGCCCGCGCCAGTTCATTACCTCGGGTGGACTGGGCACCATGGGCTATGGACTGCCCGCAGCCATCGGTATTCAGCTCGCCTTCCCCAACGAGAAGGTGGTGTGCATCGACGGCGACGGTTCGTTCCAGATGACCGTGCAGGAGCTGATGACCGCCGTGGTGTACGAACTGCCGGTGGTGGTGGCGATCATCAACAACCGTTCGCTGGGCATGGTGCGCCAGTGGCAGGAGCTGTTCTGGAGCGAACGTTACAGCGAGGTGGACCTGCAGGCGTCGCCGGACTTCGTGAAGGTGGCGGAGGCGTACGGAGCCATCGGTGTGCGGGTGACGAAGGCGGAAGACGTGGAGCCTGCCCTGCGCGAGGCGCTGAGCCAGACGCACAAGCCGGTGATTATCGACTTCGTCGTGCCCACCGAAGAGAACGTGTACCCGATGATCCCGTCCGGACAGAGCATCGAGCAGATGATGCTGCGGAATGACCTGGAGCAGTTGAAGGCTTCGGTGGATACGGACGGGGAGCAGTGGTCGTTCGCTGAGCAAGAGGAGATCCTGAAACAGTTCGTGGAACAGCCCACCAGGCAGTAAGGGAGCGTGAGTGCAATGGCAGGGATAACAGACAACGGCAGAGAACACCAGCATACGATCACCGCGCTGGTGCAGAACCATCCGGGTGTGCTCGCGCGAGTGGCGGGGCTCTTCGCGCGACGTGGGTTCAACATCGAGTCGCTTGCAGTGTCGGTCACCGAGAACCCCGAGGTCTCGCGAATGACCATCGTGGCACGTGGGGATGACCGCGTGCTCGAGCAGATTACCAAGCAGCTCAACAAGCTTATCGAGGTCATCCGCGTGGTGGACTACGTGGAACACACGGCAGTGGAACGCGAGCTGGCACTGATCAAGGTCAACGCCGACCCGAAAGACCGCACGGAGATACTGCAGCTGGCGGAGGTGTTTCGTGGTCGCGTCATCGACGTGGGCGAGCGCACGTTCCTGATCGAGCTGACCGGCGGCACCGACAAGATCGACGCTTTTGCCCGGTTGATGGCGCCATACGGCATCCGCGAGATGGCTCGCACCGGCGTGATTGCGATGGCGCGTGGCACCAAAACGGCGTAACGGGACGTGATGGCGATGCAGGAGGTCATCACGGCAAAACAGGTGGACGCATTGTTTCTGGCGCTGGCGGTTGCCGGACCCCTCGCTGGGGCAGGCATCGGCTGGTGGCGGGGCAGGCGTCCCCTGTCCGGCTTGCTGTGGGGATTGCTCCTCACCGCCAACTGGATATTGTGGCGTGTGTATAACGCCATCACCGACCGGTTGGGGCTGGATACCGTACGAAACCTTCTCGTAAACCTCGCATTGTTCGTGCTACTGGGCGCGGTCGCAGGAGCGGTGATCGCACTTCTCAGCCGAAGGAGGGGCATCTCGTATGCAGCTGGTTCAGGCAAAGGTGACACGCTCCAGCAGTGACGGTAAGTCCGAGGTGCGGGTGGACGTGCAGATGACACCGTTAGGCTCGCTGGTGCTTGCTGCAGGACTGGCTTGGCTTGGCTATACAACCTTCCGGCTGTTGCGGCGACGGCTGTGGTTGCCGGTGGGGATTGGTATTGCGGGCTTCTTGTTGCGCCCGCTTGTTCGTGGCGTGAAAGATGCTGTGGAGGAAAAACAGGAGGGTTAGCATGGCACGAGTGTATTACGACGCGGATGCGAATATGGAGATATTGGACGGCAAAACGGTTGCCGTGGTGGGCTACGGCAGTCAGGGACATGCGCACGCGCAAAACCTGCGGGACAGCGGCGTGAAGGTAGTACTCGGTCTGCGACCGGGCAGGTCGTGGGACAAAGGAAAGGCGGACGGTTTCGAGGTGTTCGAGGTGGACGAAGCCACCCGCCGCGCCGACATCATCATGATTCTTGTCAACGACGAGTTTCAGGCGGCGCTCTACGAAAGCAAAATCGCCCCGAACCTGAAGCCCGGCAGTGCCGTGGCGTTTGCGCACGGGTTCAACATCCACTTCCATCAAATCATACCGCCGAGAACGGTGGACGTGTTCATGGTGGCACCCAAAGGACCCGGGCATCTGGTGCGGCGCATGTACACCGAAGGTGTCGGAACACCCTGTCTGATTGCGGTGCATCAGGACGCCACCGGAGGGGCGCGCGAGCTGGCGCTGGCTTACGCGAAGGCGCTGGGCGGCACCCGCGCGGGCGTGATCGAAACCACCTTCAAGGAGGAGACGGAAACCGACCTGTTTGGCGAGCAGGTGGTATTGTGTGGTGGTGCGACGTCGCTGGTCAAGGCGGCGTTCGAGACGCTGGTGGCGGCGGGTTACCAGCCTGAGGTGGCCTACTTCGAGTGTCTGCACGAGTTGAAACTCATCGTGGACCTGATGTACGAATCGGGCATCACCGGAATGCGCTATTCCATCTCCGATACGGCGCAGTACGGCGATATGACGCGCGGTCCGCGTGTCATCAACGAGTCGGTGCGCGAGGAGATGCAGCGCATCCTGAAGGAGATTCAGACGGGGCAGTTCGCCAGAGAGTGGATACTGGAAAACCGAGCCAACCGCCCGGTGTTCCGCGCCCTTGCCGCCGCCGATGAGAACCACCCCATCGAGCAGGTGGGACGCCAGCTGCGTGCGATGATGCCCTGGCTGAAGAAACCCGCCGTCAAGCCAGAGGATTTGCAGAAGTAACTCTGACAGAAGGACAGGTGGTCAATCATGAGTAGCGACGGGGTACGCATTCACGTATTCGATACGACCCTGCGTGATGGAGAGCAGTCTCCGGGCGCCTCCCTGAACGTGGAAGAGAAGATCGAAATCGCCCGACAGCTGGAGCGCTTAGGGGTGGATGTGATCGAAGCGGGCTTCCCCATCTCCTCGCCGGGCGACTTCCGCGCCGTGCAGGAGGTCAGCAAGGTCGTGCAGAACGCCGCCGTGTGCGGACTGACCCGCGCAGTGCACAAGGACATCGAGGTGGCAGCAGAGGCGCTCAAGCCCGCCAAACGTCCGCGAATCCACACAGGTCTGGGCGTCTCGGATATTCACCTGAAGTACAAGCTGCGCATGAGCCGCGAAGAGGCGCTGGAACGTGGTATAGACGCCGTGAAGTTCGCCCGTCGGTTCGTGGAGGAGGTGGAGTACTTCCTCGAGGACGCCGGTCGTGCTGACCCCGAATACATCTATCGCGTGATCGAGGCGGTTATCGACGCCGGTGCCACAGTCATCAACGTGCCAGACACCACTGGTTACACGGTGCCGGAGGAGTTTGGGGCGCTCATCCGGGGCATCGTGGACAACGTTCCCAACATCGACAAAGCGATTGTGTCGGTGCACTGCCACGACGACCTGGGCATGGCGACCTCGAACACGCTGGCGGGTGTGTTGAATGGAGCGCGACAGGTGGAGGTAACCATTAACGGCATCGGCGAGCGCGCCGGTAACACCTCCCTGGAAGAGGTGGTGATGGCTATCCACACCCGCAAAGATGTTTTCAAGAACATGTACACGGGCATCAACACCACCGAAATCTACAAGACCAGCCGACTGGTGAGCACGCTGACGGGTATCCTGGTGCCGCCCAACAAAGCCATTGTCGGCGCCAATGCCTTCGCCCATTCGTCCGGCATCCATCAGGACGGCGTGTTGAAGGAGCGCATCACCTACGAGATTATCGACCCGCGCACGGTGGGCATCACCGAAAGTAAAATCATCCTGACGGCGCGCAGCGGCCGGCACGGCGTACGACACCGCCTCGAGGAGCTGGGGTACCGGTTCGACGAGGAGCAGTTCGAACGCATCTACGAGAAGTTTCTCGAGCTGGCAGACAAGAAGAAGCAGGTGTACGACGAGGACTTGGAGGCGCTGGTTGCCGATGCCGCGTCGACCGTGGTGCAGACGTACGAGCTGGTGCACGTGCAGGCGCTGGCAGGCGATACGATCGTGCCCACCGCTACGGTCAAACTGCGCCACGCGAATGGCGAAGAACGAGTGGCAACCGCGACGGGTACCGGACCTGTGGACGCTGCCTACAGCGCTATCAATAACATCGTGCAGGCACCCAACGAGCTTCTGGAGTTTACTCTGCAGGCGGTCACCGAGGGCATCGACGCGATGGCGGAAGTCACCGTGCGCGTGCGCGGTCAGGATGGCGACGTGTTCACCGGCAGGGGAAGCGCTACCGACATTGTGGTTGCCAGCGCGAAGGCGTACGTGCAGGCGCTGAACAAGCTGCTCGACAGGCGGTCTGGCGTGCGTCGAACCGCCATCGCGGAGGAGCTGGAGCGAGTATAGCATGGACCACTGGCGTACCGTACTGGGGATGATGCAGGTGATTGTGCCGTCGGTGGGGTTGTTCTTTGTCGGCGGCATTCTGGGGCACGGGGTAGCCAGTCGGCTGAGCATCAGTCTGCGCCCCGAGTGGACGCGCTGGATGACCACGCTGTACCTGTTCAGCCTACTGATCCCCCTGCCCCTATGGGTTGAAGGTTCATTGTTCTACCGCCACCTGTGGCTGGTGTACGCTCTGCTGTCGCTGTTGATTGGCATCGCGCGGGGGCTGGCGTTTCCCGCTCGCGAAGAGGTCAGGCGAAAGATACAGGAACGAGTCCAGCGTGCGCGTGAAGCCATCCAGCACAGTGCAGAGCAAACACAAAACGAGAATAAGCATTTGATGTTTGTCCATTCGTCTTTCGTGCAGGAAGGTGGGCAGCTCTCGGCTAAGAAGCATAGAGAGAAATTCGAGAGCGGCACGCCCCTTGAAAGGAGGAACTATGTACTCACGCGATGCATGGAAGTACGAAAGGGGTATCCTGATACGTCAGCCTCCGCTGCGCGTGAGCATTTTTGTGGATGGAGCAAACATGTATTATGCCCAGAAGCGACTGGGATGGTTTATCGACTTTCGGAAAGTGCTACACTTCTTTGGTCCGGCACAGAACAACGTCATCAGCGAAGCCTACTATTACACCGGAGCAGACAGCGCCACACTGGCACGTGATATTCGCTTTCACGAGTACCTGATGTACTCCGGCTATATCGTACGGACCAAGAACATCAAGCAGGTGATTGACGACGCCACCGGCGAGATTGTGGAAAAAGCGAATCTGGATGTCGAACTGGTCATCGACATGTTCAACACGCTGAACCTGTTCGACATGTGTGTGTTGATGAGTGGAGACGGCGACTTCGAGCGTGCTCTGGAGCTGTTGCGCTGTAAAGGCAAGCGGATCGCGGTGGTCGCACACCCCGACATGACGGCACGGGAGCTGCGCAACGTGGTTGGACGCAACTACTTCGACCTGCGCGAGATGGCTCCGCACATCGCACGCACAGACAGGATGCCTGACTACGACGAGGTGGCGGTTACGCGGGAGTACGTTGCGGAGGATAGTTCATAGCGGTGGTGTTTGATCTGAGTCTGGCTTCTATCCTGGACGGGACGAAAGGACGAATGCGGCGCGGTGTCGTGCCTGTCGCGAGACCGCGCGCGCGACCACGTCTTCTCCTTCCCTGTAACTGGCTCGCCAGCAGCGAAGCCGATACGGAGGTTGATATTTGACGTCCTGCACCCGCCTTCGGTGCCGTACGTTACCTACTCCTTGACCTCTCAGCCTCACCGTGCGGATTGTCACTCGCATGGGACGAGCAGTTTACGGCTTTTCAACCACAGGAGGTTTCCACAGTGACCTTGCGAATTGCGGTTTTGCCGGGCGACGGCATTGGACCCGAAATCGTATCGCAGGCGCTACGGGTGCTTGACCGCATCGCGCAACGATACCAGGTTCACTTCGAATACCGCGAAGCGCTCGTGGGCGGCTCTGCGTACGACGCTACCGGGCATCCCCTGCCCCCCCAGACGCTGGAGATATGTCATCGTTCCGACGCCGTGCTGTTCGGCGCGGTGGGCGGACCGAAGTGGGATACCCTCCCTCCTTCTCTGCGCCCTGAGGCTGGTGCGCTTCTGCCTCTGCGGAAGGCACTGGGACTGTATGCCAACCTGCGCCCTGCCCTGCTCTTTCCCGCGCTGGCAGGAGCCTCCCCGCTGAGGGCTGAGGTGCTGGGCGAGGGACTGGATATCCTGGTGGTGCGCGAGCTGACCGGCGGTATCTACTTCGGACAACCGAAGGAGCGCCGTGATGATGGTCGCACCGCTGTCGACACCTGTATCTACACCGAACCGGAGGTCGAGCGCATCGCACACGTGGCGTTTCGCGCGGCGAAAGCCCGCCACAAAAAGGTGGCTTCGGTAGACAAGGCAAACGTGCTCGAGACCTCTCGCCTGTGGCGCGAGGTGGTCTCGCGCGTGGCGCAGGATTATCCCGACGTGGAACTGCAGCACGTTCTGGTAGACAACGCGGCGATGCAGCTCATTCGCAATCCGCGCCAGTTTGACGTGATTCTCACCGAGAACATGTTCGGTGACATCCTGAGCGATGAGGCGGCGATGCTCACCGGCAGTCTGGGAATGTTGCCCTCAGCGAGTCTGGGTGAAGGCACCTTCGGGCTGTATGAGCCGGTGCACGGCTCCGCCCCGGACATCGCGGGACAGGGCGTGGCGAACCCTCTGGCGACCATTCTTTCCGCGGCGATGATGTTGCGCTACAGCTTCGGCATGGGCGAGGCTGCACAGCGGATCGAACAGGCGGTCGACGCCGCCCTGCGTGAGGGCTATCGCACCGCGGACATCTGGCAGGAGGGGTGCCGTAAAGTGGGTACAATCGAGATGACCGATGCCGTGTTGAGATACCTGTGAGGCGATGAACAATGAAGAAGGTCGAGTGCATCATTCGCCCGATTAAGATCGACGAAGTGAAGGAAGCGCTGGAGGAAATCGGTATCACCGGTCTGACCGTCACTGATGTGCGCGGATATGGTCGCCAGCGAGGGCGAACCGAAAAGTACCGGGGAAATACTTATACCATCAACTTCCTGCCCAAGCTGAAGCTGGAGGTGGTGGTGCCCGACGACCGCGCGGAAGAGGTGGTTCAGGTGATTGCCGAGGCGGCACGCACGGGCGAGATTGGCGACGGCAAGATATTCGTGTCGGAGGTGGAGGAGGTCATCCGCATCCGCACCGGAGAGCGCGGGGAGTCTGCTCTGTAGGTCAGCTCAGCACGGTCAACCAGACGGACTGCGATACCGCGCTGAGCAAAGTGGACACAGTCACCACCTGCGAGGCAAAATCTTCGTGGTGGTGATACTGGGCGCAGAGAATGAACACATTGACGGCGATGGGCAGCCCAGCCGAGGCGACCAGCACCCTGTCGATGTCGGTGGGCAGATGAAAGAGGGGTAGCATGACTAGGGCAAGCAGTGGCGCAGTGACAAGCCTCAGGGTAACAGGCACTGCCAGGAGGGCAACAGCCGGACGCCCGATGCCCCGCCCAAGCTGCGCGCCCAGCGTCAGCAGAGCAACCGGCACCAGGGCATTTGCCATATACTCCAGCGGGGTGGCGATAGGTCTGGGTAGTTCGATACCAGTGATATTGAGCAGGAGGGCGGCAGCCAGAGCGTAGAGGACAGGCAGGCGCGTCATGGAGCGCAACAGGTGAAGCCTCTGCGCGGAACCGCTTTCCATCAGCAGAACACCGAAGGTGAAGGTCAGCAGGTTCTGTGCGATGAGCACCACTGCCGCCACGCTCATGTACGCATCGCCGAAGGCGAGAATGACGAAGGGAATACCGTAGTTGCCTGCGTTGGTCAGCATCGCAGCAAGCAGCAGCACCTTACGGTACGGAGCAAAGACCGGGTGTCGGTACAGCGCCAGCGCCAGCACAAAAAGCAACGCACTGTGCACCAACACAAAGAGGGTGATTCTGCCCATTGTGAGCACACTGAGGTCCGCCTGAAGCATTTTGGCGAACACCAGCGCCGGCACAAAAGCGTAGAAATTGACACGAGTGAGGGTCGTGATGTCCAGAGTGAGGGCGCGTTCCAGCAACACGCCCACAAGGATGATGAAGAAGATGGGGAAGATTACCTGCCAGAAGATACCAAAGGCGTTCACCCGACGCCTCCGGTAATCTCACGGAGTTTCTGGAGGAAGGCACGTTTATGCTCGTCGTTGATGGACCAGTTCACGGGAACAGTTTGAAAACCACTCAGGAGGGCGAAGTCCCCTTCACGAGGCTTCACCGTCCAGTCCATGCGCTCGTCTCGGTACATGCTCCCGTATCCCTGATGGTAGAAGCCCCACGAGGCGTACTCACTGACAGCGCATTCCAGATTGTCGAGGAACACGCTATCCTCGTTCACCACAATGGGGCGCGGTCGCTTGTGGTACGCCGTGGTCTCGCGGATCCTGCGAATCTTACGGCGCAGCCCGTCGGGCAGGCAACCGTTGCCGTGAGGCAGGGTAAGGTCTTCAGCGTCGAGCCATTCCTCCGTGGGGATCTGATCGCCACCGCCGGTGCTGCTTCCCACCAGAAGCCGCCTGCCGTTGAGGGTCACCTGCTTCACCTGACGTATCACGCGGTGAATGTTCCGAGGCTCCAGCACGGGGAAACGCCACCACGGAGCGGACTCGTTCGCCACATCCACCAGAATATTGCGGTAGCCCGTGGACAAAAGCCATTCGGTGGTGTGAACGGCAACGTCGTACACCGCCGTTTCCGAAGCAAAACGGCGGGCTTGTTTGAAGTAAAAGTAGTTCACAATCACCACCATTCCCGCCTCATTTGCCGCTTTCAGCACCCGCCGAAGACGGTCGAAGTAGGGTTGCTTAAACTTGCCGTCCGGCGTAAAGGCAGAGTTGATGTAACGGTCATACACCTCAGGCGTGTAAACCGAACCGCCGCCCTGCAGTCCCACCGTTACCGCCAGCAAGCCATACGAGCGGTAAACGGGCAGCATTTTGCAGAACTCATCTGTGTTGCGGTCGGGGTCCCACACACCGGTATCCGGGTATGCCCACAAGCGTCGCGTCTGCTCACATTCATCGTCGAAGATTGCCTGCACCATACGCGAGTTGAAAAGAAGCCCTTCCACGGGCATTCCACGGTAGGTCACGCCTTCGTAGGTGGGGCGCCCGTTAATCAGGAAGCGGTTGCCGTCGATGCTCACCTCAGTCATCGCGTCTCGTCCTCTTGCGGTCCAGTATCCGATTCATCTTCCTTTTCACCGGCAGGTCCACCGCAACCTGCGCGCACTACATCGGAGGAGGTTATATCTGATGAAAAAACAACGCATTGAAATCTACGACACTACTCTGCGCGATGGGTCGCAGGGTGAAGGTGTGAACTTCACGGTGGAGGACAAGCTGAAAATCGCCCAGCGCCTGGACGAGTTTGGAGCGGACTACATCGAGGGCGGATGGCCCGCCTCCAACCCCAAGGATAGCGAGTTCTTTCGGCGGGCGAAAGGGTTGAAGCTCTCACACGCCAAACTGGCAGCGTTCGGCAGCACGCGTCGCGCGAAAGTGAAGGCAGAGGAGGATGAGAACCTGCAGGCGCTGGTGGCGTGTGACACACCGGTGGTCACCATCTTCGGCAAGAGCTGGGACATGCACGTCACGCACGCGTTGAAGGTATCGCTTCAGCAGAATTTGGAGATGATTTACGACTCCGTGAAGTTCTTGAAGGAGAGGGTGCCGCAGGTGATTTACGATGCCGAGCACTTTTTTGACGGATACAAGAACAACCCGGAGTATGCAGTGAAGACGCTGATTGCCGCTGAGGAGGCAGGTGCAGACATTCTGGTGCTGTGCGATACCAACGGCGGAACCCTGCCGATGGAGGTCGCGCAGTTCATGGACGAGGTGCGCGCGAAGGTTCATGCACCGCTGGGAATCCACACCCACAACGACGCCGAGTGCGCCGTGGCGAACAGTCTTGTCGCAGTTCAGCATGGAGCGATGCACGTGCAGGGCACTATCAATGGCTATGGCGAGCGCACCGGCAACGCTAATCTGTGCTCGATCATCCCGGCGCTGGTGCTGAAGATGGGCTACGAATGCCTGAAACCCGACTCCCTGCGACACCTGACGGCGCTGTCGGGATACATCGACGAAATCGCCAACATGCCGCACAACCACCGGATGCCATACGTGGGACGCAGTGCCTTTGCGCATAAGGGAGGGGTGCACGTGGACGCGGTGCTGAAGCACGAGCGCACGTATGAACATATCCGACCGGCAGCAGTGGGCAACGAGCGGCGCATCCTCGTTTCCGAGCTGGCGGGCGGTGCGACCGTTGCGCATCACGCCCAGAGACTGGGGCTGCAGCTGGACAAGAGCACGCCAGAGGTCCGCAAGGTACTGCATAGGGTGGCGCAACTGGAAAACGAAGGTTACTCGTTCGAAGCGGCAGAGGCATCTTTCGAGCTGATGCTGATGCAGCAGACAGGGCATTACCGTAAGCTGTTCGATCTGAAGGGCTTCCGGGTCATCGTGGAAAAGCGCGGCGACAGGGGCGAGGTGGTTACCGAAGCCACCGTCAAGGTGGCAGTGGACGGGCGCGAAATGCTGACGGTGGCGGAAGGCAACGGTCCGGTGCACGCGCTGGACAGCGCCCTGCGCAAAGCGCTGATGGAGTTCTACCCCGAACTGGCACATATCCGCCTGACCGACTACAAGGTACGCGTGGTCAACGTGCGCGAGGGCACCGCCGCCAAGGTGCGCGTCATCGTGGAGTCGGAGGACGGGGGACAGACATGGAGCACCACCGGCGTCTCCACCAACATCATCGAAGCCTCGTGGCACGCCCTAGTGGACAGCATCGAATATGGCTTGCTGACGATGAAGCCTGAGGTCACTGAAACGAGTTAGGTGCTTCCCATACTCGTTGATACCTCCGCTGTTGTGCAGGAGAGCGTTCTTCGCTCTCCTGCTGGCTTTGCTCCAGAATAATAGCCGTATACTTAGTCTGGCGAAGACTCGAAGCACGCATTACCTTTATAGCATTTATGCTGGACTTTGGAGACAAAAATCTTGAAAATTCCCGTTATTCTCGCCTGAGAACCGCTCTGTGGAACGATTCTTGCACGTATAGTAGGGTGACCACGACCAAGTCAAGAAGGAGGTGGAGAATAGTGAAACGGTTCGTTCTCATCGCGGCTCTCGCGGGCTTCGCGTTGGCGGTGACCGGCTCCCACGCTATCACCCTGCAGCCCGCCGCCACGGGTGTGGCATGGGAGGGCACCTGGAATGCCAACGAAGATGGGGATCCCTACTGGGATGGTAACTCCAGTGATTACACCGTTCCTGGCAACGTCGGCAATTTCATCGCTGGCACCGGCGCGTTCCTCGGACATCCGCAAAGCCCCAACAATCCCGCCATGCCTTACCTGAAAGGAACCGGCGGCAACGCTGGACCATTCGGTATGCCGATCGACGTCTACTTCGACGCCGGTCCTCAGCCGAACTGGGCAGCTATCAAGATCGAGATAGCGGGTCTGAGCAACTTCAACTACTTCGGCATCTACAAACAGGGTGACCCACCAACGTCCCTGGCGGAGCTACTCACCACACCGCCTGGAATGCTGGGACCGTCGAGCAAGAGCATGCTGCTGTTCAAGGGCACCGACGGACCGAGCGCGAGCCTCACCTTTGTGGCACCCTGGTCGGAGTTTGGCTTCTACCTTGCCACCGAGGACCAGGCAAATCCGGGAACGGTACTTCAGGCGTTCTTCTCGCAGTCCAGCCTGAATAGCGGTACGGAACTGAACAAGCAGCATTTCGCGTTCTTCCAGGCGATATCTGGCGCCTATCCAGCCTACTACGTGGGCGCGGAGGATCGTCCCCTTAGCAGCAGTGACAGGGACTACAACGACATCGTCGTCTACGTTGCGGCAATCCCGGATGCATCCACCTGGATGCTATTCCTGTCCGGCTTGCCGGCGCTCGCCCTTCGCCTGCGAAGGAAAGCGTAACAGATGCACATCCCACCCTGCGGGAGAACCCGCAGGGTGGAACTTTACAGACGCTCCTGTCCCTCCGCACGCGTTGCGCGAACAGATACCAGACGTGTTCGCAACCTTTCCCTCCAAAAAACAGCGCGTGCGGGAGGAGAGGAGCGGTCTACTTAGAACGCATGCTTTCCAGAACCCCTCTCAGAAACCTCACACTCTGCTCCAGCCACTGCCTCTCCCGCTGAATCGTCTCGCTCAGGCTGCTTTGAGGAGGCGTCCACAGTTCGATAATGGCGTTAGCATCCGGGTTCGCCGCGCGAACACGGCGCAGGATAGCAGGAATGTCGACCACGCCCTCGCCCGCCGATGCGCCCTCGATGCGGAAGCCCAGCTGGTGCTCTTCACGACGTGCACGAACATCTTTCACGTGCAGATTCAGCACATATGGGCACAATGCGTCCAGCGCCTCGTTTGGTCCCTGCAGAGTGCCCAGTGAGTTGGCGGTGTCGAAGCAGATGCCCACCCAATCGGCACCTGCCGACTGCACAATCTGCATCAGTAGTTCTGCGGGGAACCGGTCATGGTTCTCGATGGCAAGCCTCAGTCCTCTTGACGCAAAGAGAGGGCGAAGGCGCTGGAGGTCTCGTATGAGCTCCTCTGGAGTGGGATGGTAATCGGCAGTATCCACCACCACCCGCACGAACGGAGTGCCAAAGCGTTCAGCCAGACAGGCATATCGTTCGAGGGTCGTCGGCTCCAGTCCCCTCGTGCCCATCTCCAGCTGGATATTCCACTCAGCTGCCTGTGACTGCAGCGCCTCGAGCCGATATTCTTCCAGCAGATGCAGAGGCAGGTTGTCGCAGTACTGGACGACCTCCACGCCCAGCTCGTGTGCCAGCTCCAGCAGACCCTCAACCGACAGCGGAGAGTCTGGCTGCCACCCACCGATGCCGATATGCCAGGGCACCGAATAACTGCCTATGCCCAGCTTCATCGCCTTCCACCGCGCACGATGTACAGCACCTGCTCCATCACGCTGTCGGGATCGAACAGGCGCTTCCAGTCGGGCTGTATCAGTCTTTCACGCCCGTATTCGATGATTCGCTTCGCGCCATCGCTGAACTGCGCATCCACCGCCCCGAACACAATTGCCAAGGGGATGTTGACGTGCCCGAGCATGAAATCGCGCGCTGCCTCTTCGGGCACGCCGCGCCGTATCGCCTCGTCCAGTGCCTCGCGGATGATGGTGCAACAGCAGGCGGTAACCGTCTCTGCCATTGCCGGCTCCAGGATTGCCATCTGCTCGACGGTGATGCGGTGTGCTCGGGATACCGGTGCAAAGATGGTACATGCCACCTCCTCTCCGTGCCTGTAGTCTTCTTCCGAGCCGTGCGCCAGCGCACACACGATGGGTTGTTTCGCCTTCGTGCCGCCGAAGAAGTCCCGGCGCGCCTCGGGGTCAGGGTCATCGTTCCACAGAGGTGGATGACAGGGGTGCGTGACGAAGAGCGGAACGTCCGGTCGGGTGGTGAGCGCGCCTGCGTGTGCAGCAGCGGGGTCGAGCACCATCATCAGCGTGCCCGAACGCATCTTCGGAACCAGCTGCGCGGATACGTCCTGCAGTAGCGTGTCGGGTATCGCCAGAATCACCACATCCGCTCGGCTCAGCGCCTCCTCCGCAGAGGTTGGCTCGATACCGCGCTGACGAAGGTTCTCCAGACCGCGCTCACCTGTCTCCACGTAGTACGCCTCATACGCGCTCTTGCGCAGGTTATCGGTTATGCGGCAGCCCATCTTGCCGCCAGCCCCGAACAACGCGATTCGCATCATGGATTTTCTTGCCTCCTCGCCGAAAAGGGTCTCAGTCCCTCATGCTCCCATGGTGTCAGGTTTGGCATATACAGGGATTGTCCCTGCACGCCGGTAAACTGTAGAGAGCACCTGTCGTCCTGCCGACTCACTTCGACCCGATGCGCCCGAATGCCCAGCAGGTCTCGCATGATCGAGCCGACCTCTGAGGTCTCGTTCAGCATGGTCGAGGCTCTGCCAGCAATAACCCTGCTGAACCCACCTGCCCCAACGTGTGCCAGCGCCATCAGCAGGTAGGCAGCTGCCAGTTTGCTGTCCGCCCGAGCGTCTTCGCCGCTGAAGCGAGAGGCGAAGCTCAGCGGACCGAGGCACAACCGCGCCCCACCAGCGAAGGAAGCCATAGTCCGACCGATAGAGTCGAAACTCTCGGCGTTCTGCAGTATCGACCATGCGTCGAACGTGTGCACCTGCGGACTTGCGGGGGTTCCCAGCCAGTCAACAACGCCCTGCGGCGGGCGCGAGCGGTTCAGCTCCGCGAAGTTTGATGAGGAGCTGTAGCCGAGCTGCCATCCGAGGCTCTCCCATTTCTCGCGTCCCCGCTGAACCGTATCGTTGACAGGATCACTCCAGACATCGCAAACCACCCACAGCGTGGAGTCGGGCGCAGGCGGCGCGATGGGCGGGATGCGTCCGAACTCCTCGATCCTCACACGCCAGTCTACCGGCATCCTCGCACGAGCCAGCACCGCCAGAAGGTGTGCGTCGTCTACGGCTACACGCTGAACACCCATTGCCTGCAGAAGCTGAACGTGCTCCACCGAATCGGTGTCCAGCAGCACCGACCACTGCGGAACGGAAGCCTGCACAGGTGCCGCCGCCCGCGCCTGTCCCTCTGCCGCCCTGCAGCGGATGCGAACCTCCTGACGTACCCGTTGACCCTCCTCAATGGTGTAGGGACGACCATCCCCGAGCCGGTGGCAGTAAGTCTTGAAAGAGGCATCCGACCAGTTGCGCTGATCCTCCGTCTCGAAAACCTCTCCCTCGAAGGTTATTTCCACCTCGACGCCGGGTGGGGCGACGTAACGCAGACCCGATACTTCCAGAAACGGTTGATGCGGCGCTACCAGCTCGGGAAACGCCGAGCGCTCCTCTGAACCGTCCACATGCCGAACGGTCACCGGCGCCCCACACACCGACAGCGGATGTAGCACGCACAGCCCTGTGCGACAGGTCGCGAACGTGCGCGCGGCGACACCATCGAGGGTCATGCGGAACCCCTCGGCATCCACCGCCACCTCCGTTGTCCACTCGAACGGTATCGCCTCCACGCGACTATGCCACCGGCACCAGGCTTCGCCAGTCTGCATCTGCGTGATGACAACGGGCAGGGTGCTCCAGTCTACCCCACGCACGGCGCTGTAGATTGCCATCGCTATCCGCGCGCGCCCGTACATCACCTCGCGGACGAAGCCGGTCGCCTCCTCCATCAGAAAACACCAGTCGTCTCTTTCGCATCGGATATAACGCGACATTCCCAATCTCCCTGTCTGGAGCTAGTCTCCTTCCCGCCGAAGCGGCACTCGCTCGGTGCGCTCCTGTGGCGCAGGGATGGCTCCGGTACTGGAGGGAAGCGCTGCTGTGGGGGAGGGTATCATCATCAACGAACCTCCAGGCAGGATGCGTACCTCGATGTCCTGAGGCAGTTTCTGAACGAACTCCAGCCCCACCACAGCGCTGTTCTGTCGGAGCGCCTGCCCCCGCAGACGGATGGCTTCAGCGTTGCCCTTGGCGCGTTCTACCTGCGCCTGCGCCTGGATTTCCGCAATACGCAGTTTGTACTGCTGGGTGATGACCGCCTGCTGAGCGACCTGTTTCGCCACAATCGCCCTTTCAAACTGCTCGGATTCGTACGCCACGTTGCGCAACAGCACGCGCTCCAGCGTGATGCCCTTCTCCTGCAGCTTGGGCTTCAGCTCGGCGAATATCTCGTTCTCCACCTGCTGGCGCTTGCCCACGTAGGGTACGATACCCTGCTCGCTCGCTGCGGTCAAGGTCTCGGGGGCGTTGCTGTACACCTCCATGATGCCGTATCGCGCCACCACCAGCCGCACCACGTTGCGAGTCGCCGGGCGCACAATGGTGTTGACGTAGTTCGGTCCCACACTGCGCCACAGGCGGTCGGCGCCTTCGCCGCTGATGCGGAAAAGCACTGTCACATCCACCTTCACCTTCAGCCCCTCGCGGGTCTGGCAGGTCATCGCGTCATCCGAACCGGCAACCTCGTCTCGCGCGCTGCTCATGGTGTACTGCTGGGTGCGCACGTTGAAGAGCTGAACGGTCTGCCAGGGCAGAACGAGGCTCCAACCCTCGCCAAGCTCTCGCTCCTGAATGCCTCCGGCAAACGGGTCAAACTTTACTCCAACGTGCCCCGGAGGCACCTGCACCCACATCTTGCCGAACAACATCACCGTCAGGATACCCAGAAGGGCACCTATCACCAGCCGCGCGGGGCGATAGCTCTCCGCACGGAAGCCGGTGATGACCGCCATAACCACACAGAAAAGCAGAAACAGAATGACCTCTCGCATCGCTACTTCCCTCCTGGTCGCACCGAAACGGGCAGGTAGTTCGGCGGCAGATAGAGTGCCCGCACGTTGGGAGCGATCTTCTGAACAAGCTCGTACTGCACCACTTCCGGATTTTGCCTGAGCGTCTCACCACGGCGCTGGATTGCTTCCGCCTCGCCCTTCGCCTGCGCCACCACCGTCCGCTTTTCGATCTGCGCGCGGCGCAGGTTCTGCTCCTCGGTGCGTATCTGCTGTTCCGCCACCTGCTTCTCGGTGATCGCCTGCGCAAATTCCGGATTGGCGAACTCCACGTTACGCAACAGCACGCTCTCCAGCGCGATGCCCTTCTCGGCAAATGCCTGCCGCATCGACTCGGTAATCTCCTGTTCGATCTGCTGGCGCTTCACGCCGTACACCTCCACCACCGAGTACCTCGCCACCACCATGCGGATGACGTTGCGGGCATACGGGCGCACGACAACCTGCTGGTATTGCTCTCCCACCTTCTGCCATAATGCGTGTGCGTCTTTTGGGTCGATGTGGAACAGCACCGTGACGTCCAGATTCAGCCCTAGCCCCTCGTTGGTCTGGCAATGGATGGAATCGTCTCCGATGACCGCTCCTTCGCTGCGAATGGCGCTCATGGTATATTCCTGCGTCTGCACGCGCCACAGCTGCGTCTTCCACCATGGCAGGACGAAATGGAACCCTTCCGGCAACTCTGTGGACTGCACGCCTCCGCGCAGTGGGTCATACACGGTCGCCACATACGCTGCGGGCACGGTGAGGAAACAGCGATTGGCAAACGCCGCGGCGAAAACGGTCAACCCAATGCCGAGGATGAGCAGTCCAGGGCTGCGTACGGTGGTGCGCGGGCGCTCGCCACTGGTATCCATCCGCAGGCTGAGCAACAGGAACAGTACCGCCACCACCACCCCAACGATTACGCCGAACATGGTAGCACCTCCGATAGTCTGAATGCTGACGCTACAATGTGCCTGTACGCCTCAGGACGAACAGGTCCATCGTTGCCGACACCAGCGCATGGCACGCGAACCCTGGCAGAAAAGAGCCAGCCCGCACAGCAAGCACTCCCAGAACCAATCCCGCGACCAGCGAACCGGCGACCTCCAGACCCGGCTTGCCGACGTGAAGCAACATGAAGGCAACCGCTTGCAGGAGGATACCCACCCACCCCAACCACCGCCAGCAGACGCTCGTGAATATGCCGCGGAAGAACAGCTCCCAACACCAAAGGTAGAAGGTGTAGGTCAGCTCGTGATATGCCAGAGCGGGCAACCAGTAACGCGCCATCCGGTAGAGGGGATAGGTCTGCTGGAAGTCGGGGCGCCCGGCAGCCCACCACAACAGGGGCAGCATGAACAGGTAACAGCCACCCGCTACCAGCCATCCCCACCGGTTGCCCACCCCTGCTCCATATCCTGCAGTCCTGCCCCCACCAGAGAGCAGAACCGCCACAGGGAGAAGCAGGAGCAGGCAGTTGATCAGCAGGTACTCTTCGTAAGTACGGTAGACCGGCTGATCGAAACGTGAGAGCCAGCTGGCGAAGGTGTACGGCTGTCTGTTGTAAAAGAACAGTGTCACCACCACGCCAGTGCAAAGGGCGAGCAGTATCGTGTCCCATCTCTTTTCCGCCTTCTCCGCGGATATGGACACCCCTGCCCGCCAGAAGTTGCGCATGGCGTCGCCTCTAGCGCCTCAGCACCTGCAACAATGCGGAGCGCAGTGTTGCTCTGCGAACTGGTTTCGCCAGAACCATGTCCACGTAGTCCGGTTTGTCTTCGCGCAGCTGGTCGCCCCAGCCGGTCAATAAGATGACTGGTATGCCGGGCGAACGTTCCTTCAGTCGCCGAGCCAGTGTCAGCCCGTCCAGATGGGGCATCCCCAGGTCACAGATGACAAGATCATAGGGGTTCCGTACGAATTCGGCGAGGGCGCTCTCCGCATCGGCGACAGCGGTGACCTGATGCCCATCCGCCTCCAGAAGGTGCTGAATTGCCGTGAGTACCGCCTCGTCGTCATCCACCGTCAGGATGCGCAGGTTGAGCGGCGCGACGGGCGGGGAGGGTTCGGGTCTGACCGGTGCGCTCTCCGAAGCGAGCGGCAGATACACGGTGAAAACGGTGCCCTTACCCACTTCGCTCGACACGCTGATCTGCCCCGAGTGCCGTGAGATAATCTGGTAGGAGACGCTCAAACCAAGCCCGCTGCCGTTCTCGCCCTTGGTGGTAAAGAAGGCGTCGAAACACCGCTCCTGCACCTCGGGACTCATGCCGACGCCGGTATCTGCCACCTCTACTATTGCCCTGTCGTTCTCCTCGCGAAGGGTCAGGGTGAGGGTGCCACCGTTCGGCATCGCATCGCAGGCGTTAATCACAAGGTTCGTAAACACTTCGTGCAGTTCACTGCGGTTGGCGGTTACCGTTGGGTCAGCCTGTGGCAGGAAGCTCACGTGAATCTTCGCGCCACGCCTCGCTGCGAGGTCGTGCCAGACGGGGCGTGTGGACTCGATCACATCGTCCAGCAACATCCTGAGACTGATCTTCTCACGACGCGTGTGGGGTTGAAGCTTGTAGAACCCCTGCATCCGCTGCACGATTTCAGAGGCGTCGTGCGCCAGCTTGGCGATGATTTCCACACGCCGGCGCAGCTCCGGGTCGTGCTGAAGGGATGCCTGCAGAAGCTCCGCGTTCCCCAGTATGCCCATCAGGATGTTATTGAAGTTGTGCGCCACGCCGCTGGCAATCTCTCCCAGCGAGCGCAAACGCATCAGGTGCAGTTGCTGTTGCTCTGCTACCTTCTGCGCAGTAATGTCGGTGGTGACACCTCGAACCAGTGGAGCACGTGAGCCGTCGCACTTCAGTGACCAGAGAATTCGACACCAGTGCCAGTTGCCTTTTCGGTCACGCAGGCGTATCTCCACGGGCTCGGGCTTCGCGTACGGGTCCGGATGGATGACCCGGTGGAAAATCTCGATGTCCTCGGGATGGACCACCGAGCGGTAGAGGGAGGGCGTTTTCTGCCACTCTCCCGGAGTGTAGCCAAGCCATTCCTCCACGTACTCGCTGACGAACTCCAGCTGGCGGGTTTCCAAATTCAGTTCCCACACCGTCACAGGCAGGTTCTGCACCAGATGGCGCAGTCGTTCCTCAGCAACTTGGCGCTCGTGCAGGAGTCGGACATTGTCGAGAGCCAGCCCAGCGTACCGCCCGATGGTCAAAAGCATGGATAGCTCGCTATCGCTGATGCGCTCCTTTGAGTCGCGTCGGTCCACTGCCAGCGCGCCCAGCACCTGCGTGCGCCCCTGAATAGGCACCACCGCATTGCTGAACACCCGGTATTCTCCACCGAGGAGCTGCCCCCAAACCCTGCGTTCGCGCTCGCTGACATCGCGCAACGTGTCGTGCGAGACAAAGTAGGGCTTCTTTCCACTGAGAACCTCGCGAAGGCGACATGTCTCTCCGTCCAGCGCAATTTCCAGCGGCTCCCAATGCACGGCGTTTTCCCTGACGAGGGCTTTCTCGACCATACCGTTCTGTCGGCGCAGGTAGATGGCAACATGATGGAAGTCCAGCGTGCATTTCATCAGCTCACAGAGAGCAACGATGACCTCGTCCTCGGTTTGCACCTCCACAAAGCGACTGCTGAAGTTGATGAGCGCCTCCAGCTGCTGAGTTCGTCGCTGCAGCAGTTGCTGGGTTTCCACTTCGCGATGGATGTCATAAGAGACACCTCGCGCAGCCACGAATCGCCCCGCTTCGTCCAGCACCGGCACAATCTCCGCCTGCAACCATCGCCAGCCACCGGGAGTCTCCTCATTGCGCAGGCGAAACCGCCACGTGCACGGCTGATGGGTCTGTTTTAACTGCTCCCACACAGGCTCGAGCTGTGCCATGTCTTCGGAATGTATCTGCTGGAAGAAGAGCTGCGCATCGTGCAGAAAACGTTCCGCCTGATAGCCGGTCAGCATCTGAGCGTAGTCACTGATGAGAGTGAACGCCTTCTTCTCGCGGTCGTACTCCCATACCACTCCTGGCAGGGTGCTGATCAGGTCTTCGAGCCGTTTCTCCGCCTCCTGAGAGCGTTGCAGTGCCTCGGTGAGGCGGCTCAGATCGTACAGCAGAATCACCACCGAACACCGCTCACCCACCATGACGCGGGTCACGTGCGCATCGAAGAAGACCTGTCGTTCACCCAGTGTCATGCTGAGATCCGTCAGGTGTACGGCTGGGGTAGACTGCTGACAGACCGCTTCGCACGCTTGGTGCAAAGTGCCGAATATGTCGCGCGGGAAGATGGTCTGCAGCTGCAGTCCCACCAGCTTAAGCGGCGACTCGTAGCCGGTCAGCAGTGCCGCCGCAGGATTGGCGTAAAGCACCGTATCCCTGTCCACCACCAGCATCGAGGTGGTCAGATTATCCAGCAGGTCCCTGAACTGTTCCCACGGCGGCACCGATTTGGTGCCACCCGAACAACCATTGCCTCTCATCCTATGCCTCCACACTGTCCGCAGGGAGTGCGGGCAGGCAGCGAACAAACTCATCGACGTCGAACACGAAGCCGAAAGCCAGCGCCACGCGCCACAGGGCAATCTGCTTGCACAGCTCATGGCGCGCCGTCTCGCGGTTTTCCACCGCCGTCACTGCCTGCCGGAACGCCGAGCAGAGCACACCCCTCTGCGCCATATCCGCCATACCCCCCGGCGAAAGCAGAAGACACCAGTTTACGGCGAACCCCGCATAGATCAGATGACTGATGCCGAAATGCCGGCACAGCGCAAAGAGCTGGTGACCATCTTCTGCGATATACTCGTCGTCGCGCGGCACCGCCTCATCGGCAAAGCCCAGCTCGTTGAACGCCTGCTGCACGTCGGGCTGATTGTGCTTGCCCACAAACACGTTCTCTTCGCGGAATCGCTGAAGCTCCAGTAGGTGCTCATCAGCGGGGATACGCGCGGGCGGCGGTGGTGCATCGCCTGCCAGATCCCGCGAGCGCAGGTAGCCCGGCAGATGCTGATAGTAGTTGCCACCGCCCACCACGTGGAACAGCCGAACGCCCGCCGACCTCACGCTACCCAGCAGCCGCGGGAACACCGTCTGGCATATCTCCTTTGCGCGGGGCAAGTACTCCACGGCACGCCACCATCCCGGAAACTGCTCGTGACTGCGCGGATGCCAGGCGTGCATGACCACGACGGCGGTGCGTGCGAGATCGAGCTCGATCTCCGCCTTCTTCCAGCCGCCGTAGCCTTCCGCAGGCACTTCCAGTGTATAATCCGCATCGAACTGCTGATAGTAATGCGCGGGTACGCGAACAACGCGGGAAGACACCGGTGTCATACCACATTCACCGTGAAAGCAATCGCCATTCAATCAGTGCATATTTCACCAGACATCGATGGATTACCTTCCGGCAAGCCAGCAGGATTTTCATTTGCCAACAGGCTGTTTCGAGTGTACAATCTCAGAGGGAAGGGAAACAGTGTTTCGAGAATCCTCGGGGGCGCCGAGGTCGTCCGCAGAAACGCTGTCGCAAGCTCATCCAAACCCCTCTCCCGACCTCTCACCGACCCGGGGAGAGGCGCCGACACCCATTCCCTCGCAGGGAATGGGCAGGGGGTTAGGTACACAGGCGACAACCGCGGCGCCTCTTTCAAACGCACTCGGGAAGGGAGTGATGGTGATGCCGGGCAAAGAGAAAAAAGTGACCGTACCGGCAATCCGGCAGAAGAAGGGCAAAGAGAAAATCGTGTCGGTGACCGCATACGATTATCCCACCACGCTCTTCGCGGACTCTGCCGGAGTAGACCTGATACTGGTTGGCGATTCGCTGGGCATGGTGCTGTTGGGTTACCCCACCACCCTGCCGGTGACCATGGAGGATATGCTGCACCATACGAAGGCTTGTGCCCGCGCCAGACCGCGTGCCCTGCTGGTGGCGGACATGCCCTACCTGAGTTACCAGATTACCGTCGAGGAGGCGGTGCGCAATGCCGGAAGGTTCATTCAGGAGGGCGGCGCGGAAGCGGTCAAACTGGAGGGTGGAGAGCCGGTAGCCGAAGCCATTCATCGCATCGTCAGCGTCGGGATTCCGGTGCTGGCGCATCTGGGAATGACCCCGCAATCGGTGCATAGCTTCGGTGGACACCGCGTGCAGGGGCGCTCGGAAGAGGCAGCCAAGCGCCTGATCGAAGACGCGCATATCGTGGAACAGGCTGGCGCCTTTGCTGTGGTGCTGGAGCTGATTCCGTCGGCTCTGGCTCGCGAGATTACGGAACAGCTGCACATCCCCACGATAGGTATCGGCGCCGGACCCTATTGCGATGGGCAGATTCAGGTATTGCATGACCTGATTGGGCTGGTGCCGGGTGAGCCGTTCAAGCACACGAAACGGTATGCTCAGGTGGGCGACGCCATCACTCGGGCGCTTCAGCAGTATGCTGAGGAGGTTCGAAGCGGACAATTCCCCACGGAGGAACATGCGTTCTGATGCAGGTAGCGAAGACAGTTCGTGAGGTTCGATCGTGGACGAAGCTTGCCCGTACCGAGGGAAAGAGCATCGGCTTCGTGCCGACGATGGGTTTCTTCCATGAGGGACACCTCAACCTGATGCGTCGTGCGAAGGCAGAGTGCGACCTGTGCGTCGTGAGCCTGTTCGTGAACCCTACGCAGTTCGGTCCCTCGGAGGACTACCAGCGCTATCCGCGTGACTTTGCCAGAGACGCTGCGATGGCGGAGAGCGTGGGGGTGGACCTGCTTTTCGCACCTGAAGTGGAAGAGATGTACCCCGAAGGATACCAGACCCATGTGGAGGTGACGGAAGTGAGCCGTCGGCTGGAGGGAGCGGCGCGTCTGGGGCACTTCCGCGGGGTTGCGACCGTATGCACCAAGCTGTTCAACATCGTTCAGGCGGACCGCGCCTATTTCGGCACGAAGGACTATCAGCAGCTGAAGGTCATCCAGCGCCTGGTGCAGGATCTGAACCTGCCGCTGGAAATCGTGCCCTGCGAGACCACTCGCGAGCCAGACGGACTGGCGATGTCCTCACGAAACATCTACCTGAAACCGGACGAGCGACAGGCGGCAACCGTGCTATACCGCGCGCTATGCGTGGGGCGCGACGCTATCCTCGCGGGCGAGCGCGACGGCAATGTGGTGCAGAGGCTTCTGGAAGAGACCATCGCCGCTGAGCCGCTGGTGCGTACGGAGTACGTGGATGTAGCGGACGCAGAGACGCTCGAGCCGTTGAGCTACCTGAAGGGCGAAGTGCTCATCTCGCTGGC
>CAKZNX010000049.1 GCA_937132045.1 uncultured bacterium | reverse complement strand
TACCTGAACTTCAAGCACAACGGCGACTGGTTCTGTCCGGGTAGTACGGCGCGGGTTGTCGTGCAGATGCTGGAATGCGCCGACCGCACCGATAACCCGGCACTCGTACAGAAGCTGACCGCCTGCGCCCACGCGACGGCACACTGGCTCACCGCTATCACACCCATCCTGCCCAGCGGCTGGTTTCCCCGCCGTATCACTCCACAGGGAGCCCCATATCCCCACGCGGCAGAGGGAGGCAACGACCCGATCTTCGACGTCAGCGGCGACGGCACCCACATGCTCTGGATGTGGACGGAGCTGACCCGTCGCGCACTGGGCAATTACCGAACGTCACTGCGACGGGCAATCGATGCCTTCGTCAAAGCGGGAGGGTTCTTCGGAAGCGTCAACCACGACACCTACGACCGGCAGGAGAACGTGGCGTATGCCATCGCCTTCCGTACGCTGGTACGCGCGGCGGAACTGCTCGGCGAGACGTCCCTGCAGGAATTCGCTCTGCGCAGGGTTCTGCCCGGTCTGGAGCGGTTCATCCTGCACGAGGACCGCAACGGTGTCGCCACGAAGGGCTTGCTGTATATGGAGGACAGCTGGGATACCGCCTACCTGTGGGAAAACGCTGAAGCAGCCATCGCCTATCTGGAGGCGCACCGGCTGACCGGCGAAAAGCGCTTCGAGCAGGTGGCGCTGGACATCCTGCTGGCAATCAGCAAACACCACTACGGCGAGCACGGCCTCCTGACCGAAGGGGTGGACTGGAACAACCACGTGGGCAGGCAACATCATATCGGCGGGGCGGAGTTTGGCGCCATCGCCTACACCGAACCGCTTCTGAACAACCTGTATCACGTGGAGGCGTATTGCCTGTGGTGCGGAGCATGAGGCGGTGTTCAGGGCAAGTCGTCCGGTTCTGGCTCGCCGTCTAACTCTGACCGCCAACCGTGCCTGCCAATCAGGGGCACAAACACACAATACCCGTGCTCGGACAGGTGCAGATGTCCTTCCGCATCCTTCTCGGCGACGGTCAACACCTGTTCGTAACGGTGCCCTACGGGTATCACCAGCTTTCCGCCGGGCGTCAGCTGCTCGATGAGGGGTTGCGGGATGAAGGGTGCGCCTGCGGTAACGATGATACGGTCGTAGGGTCCAAGAGGAAGATACCCCTCGGTGCCGTCGCCCACCACAAAGGTGATGTTCCGGTAGCCGAGCGCATCGAGCACCTCCTGCGCCCTCTCTGAGAGAACCGGGTCCCGCTCGACGGTGACGACCTCATCTGCCAGTTCCGCCAGTATCGCTGCCTGATAGCCACTCCCCGTGCCGACTTCCAGCACGCGGTCGGAGGGGGCGGGGTCCAGCAGCTGGGTCATCAGCGCCACCATATAGGGCTGGGAAATGGTCTGCCCCTCTCCAATGGGCAGCGCATGGTCGGAATAGGCGTCTCCAGCGCGCTCGGCGGGCACGAAAAGGTGGCGGGGTACGCTGCGCATGGCGTCCAGAACGCGCGGATGGTGGATACCGCGTGCCTCCAGCTGATACCGCACCATGCGTTCCCGTGCGGACTGGTCATCGCTGTGATAGTCGTAAACCGGCACCTATGCCATCCTGTCTCGGTTCCGGGAGCGCTGGGCATGGCACAACCGGCGGGAGGGCGCGGTCAACCGCCTCCATTCCTGCAGCGCCTCGGCGACGACCGATCTCGGGTAAGGAGGTGTGCCGCTGCGGTCGTAGGGCTGGAACTTGCCGCCGCTGGCGGTCATCACCTGCTTCCACAGCACGCAGGCATCCAGCCCCTTCTTCACATCCATCAACCGCCACACCGTCTCCTGTGCCTGCCGTGCCCGCACGGCGTCTCCCTTCGCGTAGAAATATCGCACCGCCCACAGCACCTCGGGGTAGGCAGAACATCCACCGCCGATGACCCCGCAGGCACCCAGCTCCAGCGCTCGCAGATAGAACCGCTCATCGCCCGCGATGAGCGCAAAACCGGTGCCTCGCACCAGCTCGGCAATGGGAGCAAACACCTCCTCCTGCGACGTGGACAGTTTCAGCCCGGCGATACGCGGCAGGCTAAGCAATCGGCGCATCAGGTCGGGAGAGAGATGATAGGCGGGATCGGTGCCACCCGGTTGGTACAGCACCAGTGGCAGGCGCGTGGCGTCGTGCACCGCTTTGTAATACTGCCACACCACTTCCGGGGGCGGTGTGTCCTTCATCGTTAGCATATCGGGTATCACCAGCACAGCGGCATCGGCGCCCGCTCGCTGGGCATAATTCACCAGCTCGATGCTCTGCTCGGTGTATCGGGCTGCCTCCGGTCGGACCCCGCGCTCCCTGCCGATGCACTCTCCCATGGCGCCAATGAGTACGCCGACGCCACGCTTGCGACAGGCTGGCACCAGCACGTCGGTGAACCGCTTTGTCTCGTCAACCGTGAAAGTGTGCCACTTGCCCATGCCGCTGCGCCCGAATATCGAGCGCACCGCGCCCGAGTCGGCGAGGTAGTCCACCATGCCGCGAGTGCCTGCCGTGTCCAGTTTACCTTCTGCGTCTACCGGCGTCCAGAACGGAACGATGACTCCCATCAGGAAGTCGCAGGGTTTCTGCTCTGCCATGGGCGTATCTCCCTCCCTTTCCAGCATTCCGTACGGACGCCGGGATTCCTGCGAGCATCAGCCTTGCACTGCATGAACGTGTTGAGGCTACCGCAGGTAGGTCTTGGCAATCACCATGATGCAGGGACCGCCGTACACCACCGTGGCGCCTACCTGCTCTGCCGCAGAGATGGCTTCCGCATGTTCCGAGCCGGGCTGCATCCAGATAAGACGCACGCCTGCCTGCAACGCCTGCTGGACTACTTCGCGGGTGACCTCAGGGGGCACCACAGTCACAACCGCCTGCGGCACTTCTGGCAGAGACTGGAAGTCAGGGTAGAGCACATTGCCGTCCACTTCGGTAGCACGGGGATTAATACCGTATACGGGCAGGTTCTTGTCTTTCAGGGTTCGATACACCTTGTACCCATATTTCTCGGGGTCGCGCGACACGCCGAAAACGGCAATGGGATGTGCCGTCAGAAAAGACTGGATCGTCTCGTCAGAAAGCATACAGGTCTCCTCAGGTTCTCCTGAGGTCATTATACCATGTGCTACGGCGGCGTGACTGTGACGGTTCTCTTTGTGACGACACAAACAGGCACCCGTCACAATGTCAAATCACCTGGTCTGCCCCGGCGTAGAAAGAGCCAGCGCCTCTTCCCAGCCTTCCTGCATTTCCCCGTCGAGCGCCACCAGGACCCGAGAATGTCGTGCCTCCAGACGAGCCGCGTCGGTGATGCGTTCTCCACCAACCGCCGCCAGACAGGGTAGCCCCGCTTTGCGAACGAGGTCTGCCCGGCGACGCGAGCGAGCCACGTCGCCCTCATCGATAACCCTCGAGACCTCCATCACCAGATATATCCAGCCGTCAGGAGCAGCGCGCAGGCGGCCACGTGCAAGCACGTCTGCCTGATACAGGTCTTTGACCTCTTCCGCAGAGAGAACGTCCTGCACGTGCGTGTCCAGGTCGGATGGACGCAGGAGCCGCAAGCCGCGCAGGTATTGCCCGAAGTAGGCGTAAATGTGTCGGGTGTAGTGTTCCTCCCATTGCCAGCCGACCAGCGAGGAGAGGTCTGCCTCCACTCTCTGGAAACGGCGCTCCGTCGCCTCGCGAAATGCCGCTATCTCCTGCTCCACTTTCTGGAAACGGCGCTCCGTCGCCTCGCGAAATGCCGCTATCTCCTGCTCGGTGCGAGCCTGACGTTCTGCTACCTCTTGCAGGATGGTTTCGATGCGGGACATTCGCCTCTCCCACTCCTCGGTCAGGGAGGTGAGGCGCGCAGGAAGAGCAAGTAACTCCTCCTCGGCAATCGCGCGAAACACGCGCTGGCGCAGGTTTGGGTCCTTGCGGACAATCTCGATGAACTGCTCTATGTCGGAAGGGGAGAGTGCCATTCGGCGCCACCTTCATCTGGTCAACCACCAGTATTGTACCACACTGCAGAAAGGCACTCTCCTAGCGTCCAGCTATCGCCGCCTGCCACGGCTCACTATGGCTCGCCTCGTATGCCGCGATTTTGTCCTCAACCTGCAGGGTTAAGCCGATATCGTCCAGTCCCTCCAGAAGGCACTTCTTGCGGAACGGGTCCATTTCGAACGTGCAGGCAAAACCATCGCTGCCGATGACACTCTGTGCCTCGAGGTCCACGGTCAGCCGGTATCCCTCCTGCGCCGTAACGCGCCGGAAGAGGTCGTCCACCACATCCGCAGGCAGCTCCACAGGGAGGATACCGTTCTTGGTGCAGTTGGTGCGAAAGATGTCGGCGAAAGAGGGCGCGATAATCACCCGAAAGCCGTAGTCCAGCAACGCCCAGGGTGCATGTTCCCGGCTGGAGCCGCAGCCGAAGTTCTCGCGCGTCAGCAGAACCTGCGCCCCCTGATAGCGTGGCTGATTCAGCACAAACTCCGGATTGGGCGAGCCGTCGGGCAAAAACCGCCAGTCGTAGAACAGGAACTGCCCGAAGCCGGTGCGCTCCACACGCTTCAGGAACTGCTTGGGCACAATCTGGTCAGTGTCCACGTTCGGCTGGTCGAGCGGAGCCACCAGCGCGGTCAGTGTGTTGAACGGTCTCATCGGCGCAGTACCTCCTCAGCGATTTTGCCCTCGCGATACCACTCGCGGATGTCCACAAAATGCCCGGCTATCGCTGCAGCCGCCGCCATCTCCGGGCTGACCAGATGGGTACGCCCACCACGCCCCTGCCTGCCCTCGAAATTGCGGTTGCTGGTGGACGCCGCGCGCTCTCCCGGTTGGAGGATGTCGGGGTTCATTCCCAGGCACATGCTGCAGCCCGAATCGCGCCACTCGAAACCTGCCTGCAGAAAAACCTCATGCAAACCTTCCTCTTCGGCAAGCCGCTTGACTCGCTGCGAGCCGGGCACCACCATCGCCCGCACGTGCGAGGCGACCCTCTTGCCCTTCACCACCGCTGCTGCCGCACGCAGGTCGCTCAGTCGGCCGTTGGTACAGGAACCGATAAACACGCGGTCCACACGGATTTCCTCTATCGGCGTGCCGGGCTTCAACCCCATGTACTTGAGGGCGCGCTCCGCCGCTTTTGCTTTCGTCTCATCGGCGAACGACGCCGGGGCGGGCACACAGTCGGTCACCTCCACCACCTGATCCGGACTGGTACCCCAGGTCACATAGGGCGCAAAGGTGGACACATCGAGGCGCACCTCGCGGTCGAACTTCGCATCCGTGTCGGACGGCAACGTGCGCCAGTACGCTACGGCTCGCTCGAACTGCTTGCCCTGCGGAGCGAAGCGACGCCCTTCCAGATAGGTGAAGGTGGTTTCGTCGGGGGCAATCATGCCGGCACGTGCACCTGCCTCGATGGACATGTTGCAGATGGTCAGACGCTCTTCCATGCTCAACGCCCGAACCGCCTCGCCCATGTACTCCACGACACAGCCGGTGCCGCCACCCGTGCCGATTCGCCCGATGATGCCCAGAATCAGGTCTTTGGCGGTGACGCCGAGCGGGCGTCTGCCTTCCAGCACTATCGCCATGGTGCGAGGCTTCATTTGCGGCAGGGTCTGCGTTGCCAGCACATGTTCCACCTCGGAGGTGCCGATGCCGAACGCCAGCGCCCCGAACGCGCCATGCGTGGCGGTATGGCTGTCCCCGCACACGATGGTCAAGCCGGGCAGCGTGATGCCCAGCTCCGGACCGATGACGTGCACGATGCCGTTGTCGTCGCTGTCGAGGTCGAACAGCGTGATTCCGAACTCACGGCAGTTGCGTCGGAGCACCTCGATCTGCGTTCTGGAGATGGGGTCCGTGATGTTGAAGCGGTCCTGCGTCGGCACGTTGTGGTCCATAGTGGCGAATGTCAAATCAGGACGGCGTACCTTGCGCCCCACCTCGCGCAAACCGTCGAACGCCTGCGGTGAGGTCACCTCGTGTACGAAATGGCGGTCTATGTAGAGCAAAGTGGGTCGTCCGGGTTCCTCGTGGACGACATGTGCGTTCCAGATTTTTTCGAACAGGGTGGGCATACCGCAAACTCCTCCTTTGGGATTTTATTATACCATTAGCGCGAGGAAAGCAGCGCACGACCGGCGTTCGCGCCTGTCCCACGATGACCGAAATCCACATGGACATAATTTTCCTGTGGGTGCCATGAGAACCGCTTGACTTTTTTGTAGCATTCTTATATACTTGAAGTACCAAGCTCTTAATCGTTTCATGTCAGCCGTGATTCGCAGTTTCTGCAGTGAACTTCGGGGCACATTGACAATTTCAAACCGATTTCACAAAAAGGAGGTCTCCCAACCATGAGAAGGGCTTTTACCCTTATCGAGCTGCTCGTCGTCATCGCGATTATCGCGATTCTGGCAGCGATCCTGTTCCCGGTGTTCTCGCAGGCTCGCGAGAAGGCT
This sequence comes from uncultured bacterium, assembly GCA_937132045.1. Classification (GTDB taxonomy): domain Bacteria; phylum Armatimonadota; class HRBIN16; order HRBIN16; family HRBIN16; genus HRBIN16. Next base: position 5,310 of record CAKZNX010000049.1, on the reverse strand, counting down.
CGCCAGACCCGGTGTCTGTCCAACTGCAAGCAGATCGGGCTGGCAACCATGATGTACATTCAGGACTACGACGAAGTGATGCCGCCCGGCTATGACTATCGCCAGGGAGGCGATACCACCGTCTGGTACATGCAGCTCCTGTGGCCCTACACCAAGGATACTGCGCTGTGGTCAGGCTCGGGCATTCGCGGTTGCCCCTCAGCGACGGTGCCGCGGTCGTGGGCGTACGCCTACAACGACGTGCTAAATTACCGATCGCAGGCGGCAATGCCACGCCCCGCCGAGACCATTCTGCAGGGCGACACGGGGCAGGTTCCGGAGTGGGGCTGGCACTCCTCGTCCACCTTCTGGAACTGGTGGACACCTGAGGTGTGGCAGAACCCGGTGACAGGTGCTATCCCGCCAGAGAACTACTGGGATGACAATCAGGTCAACCCCAATTCGGTTCTGTTGTGGCGGCTGCCAGACGGGACAAACATCGACGCCGATGCCCCCAACCCCATCGCGACATGGAATGCGACGGGGCGCGTGGGCAATATCCGCTATCGCCACAACGAAGGCGCCAACCTGAGCTTCGCGGACGGACATGCGAAGTGGTTCAAGAGGGGCGGATCGGTCAAACTGTACCACTTCCGCTTCGCCCTGCAGAACCGGCTGTAAATCACCACCCCTGCGGCTGACATGAAGCGGACGGGAGAGCGCAGGTGCGCTCTCCCGTCAGTCATTCGTTACCTCGATGCGCGCCCAGTAACCGGCTTCCCACGCCCATCCACTCGGCTCGTTCAGCAGCTCCAGCTGTACCTCCTGCCCTGCCAGCGAGGACAGGTCTACGCTGACGTCCAGCCACCCACTGCGTGCAGTGTCGTTGCCCACATGCTGGCTCACCAGCTCCCGTCCGTTAGCGCGCACCACCAGCGTCCAGTCGCCATCGGGATGATGTCCTACCGTCAGCAGCAAGTGAGTCTTCCCCTGCGCAGGCACCTGCAGCCTGCGGGTGATACGGCACGGTGTCTGTCGATCCAGAGGATGCGTCACAAAGACGCTGCGTTTGCCGTTCCACTCCTCGCGCCAGCCCGGCTCCATCTCCTCGCCGCAATCGTGCAGAGTCCAGCCGGGTGCCCACGCCTCAAAACGCTTCACCAGCGCCTGCGCCCAGGGCAGCTCACGGATGCGCGCCATGTCGCGCGGACTGTAACGCACTCCCTGCGCCTGTCGCGGCGACCAGCTCTGCACCAACGCCGACGCACGCGGTTCCCTCGCCGGGATACGCCATACTTCCTTGCCGTCTCTTTCGCGTTCCACCTTTCCGCCGTAGCGCACCACCGCCTGCCTCGCCAAACGAAGGCACACCTGTATCAGCTGCTCGAAGGTATACGGCTCGAAGGCGAAGGTGGCTCTGGGGTCAAGATGCGACGTGAACTGCTCGGGCAGGCGCGAGAAGCCGATGGTGGTGAACAGCACGCCCGCCGCGTTGGAGGGGTTGCAGTCCGAATCCTGCCCACAGCGCATGGCGATGGTGATGGTGCGCTCGATATCCCCCTGTCCGTACAGCAACCCCATCGCAACGTAGGCGCCGTTCAGCTTGGCGTCGATGTTGAACGCACCTTGCGCGCAGGAGAACCGTCGGTACTCGGGCGAGCGGTTATACTTGCGCTCGACCAGCTCCCACGTCCGCTCCCACTCCTGCGGGTAACGCCGGTACCAGCCGAGCACGTCTCGAATGGCTTCGGCATACTGGCTTCGTGCGGGGATACAGCGAAGCCCTGCCTCGACAATCTTCACAGGGTCTTTCTCGAAAAAAGCGGTAGCATACATCCCGCCGACGAACTGCCCGCCGTAAACGCCATCCCCGTAGTTCATCAGTCGCCCAAAGACCTCGCCGAGGTCTATGGCGACCTGCGGTAGCCCCGGCGCAATCAAACCACTGAAGTCTGCCTCGATCTGGTAATCGATGTCGTCGGCGTGGGGATTGAAAGCAGGATGCCCGGAGTCGGGCGGTGCGATGCCGCGCCGTAGATTCTCGCGTCCCTGTCGGTTGGCGTGCCACAGCGCATAGCGGCTGTTGGCGAAGTCGATACCTGCCTGCCGGATGGTTACTCCCATCCCATGGCGTTCCAGCGTGCGCAGGAAGGTCATCTCCACATACAGATCGTCCTGCCCGAACGCCGAGTTCACCATTTCGGGACGCCATGCGGGCACCTCGTTTTCCGGGATGATTTGCCCTGTGTAGCGAAACTCCGTAGGCGCGCCCCAACTCACACCCACCATCTGCCCGGTCCATCCCGCTTTCATCCGGTCCAGATACTCGTCGCTGGTGATGCTGAGCCAGCGCCCTGATCTGCCCTGCGCCATCATGGCTGACCGGCTCCGTCCTCCGCCTGCCGTGCGTCCACCTTCTTGGCTATCTTGCCGTCCGCGCTGTAGAAGACGATGCTGTCGGTGCTCACCAGCGTGCGCAGGCGTCCCCGACCGTCATACAGCGCCAGAACGGTATCGTCGCCGATAGCTTTCACCTCGGCGCGGATTCTGCCGTCCTTGTCGACCACCTCGAGGCGCTGAGTGCGCGTCACCGTTGTGCCGGACGTGCGCGACTGCGCCCACAACGCACTCAGTGCCAGCATGACGACCGCCACAACAAGCAGGAGCATACTGCCTTTCTGCGTCATTGTTCTCCCTCCAGCGAACGGTCTACCTCAACATAACACATTTCGCACGCGGCTGGCAACCGGCAGGGAAGGGGCACGTCACCGCGAAGAGTACCCTGCTGTTCAGAATGCGTTCGGGCTATGGAGCGGCAAGCGATAGACCCGATCGAGGAGGCAGTGGATGAAACGCAAACGAGTGGTGGCGATGCTGGTGGAGCCGCGTCGCTTCGAACTGCAGGAAGAAGAGGTGGAGGTGCGCTCGGATCAGGTATGGGTTCGGGTGGAGGCGTGCGGTATCTGCCACAGCGAGATGGTTTTCTATCTGGGCAAGTGGCAGGGCATGCGCTTCCCGCTGGCAATGGGACACGAGCACAGCGGGGTCATCGAGGAGGTCGGTAGTGAGGTGAAGGGCTGGCAGGTGGGCGACCGCGTTACCTGTCTGCCTGGACCGGGCTTTGCTTCGCATGTGGCGGCGTTTCCAGCGCACCTTGCCCGCGTGCCGGATGGACTGGATATCGACCACGCTTTGGGCGAACCCTTGCAGTGCGCCGCACGATGCGCCCGCGCCAGCGCCGTCGAATTTGGCGATACGGCTCTGCTCATCGGGTGCGGCTTCATGGGACTGCTCACCATGGCTGGGCTGGTGGGCAACGGAACGGCGGAGATTATCGCAGTGGACACCAACTCCTATCGTTTGCAGGTGGCGAAGGAGCTGGGCGCGACCGTCACCCTGAACCCGCGCGAGGTGGACGTGGTGGAGGAGGTCATGCGCATCACAGAAGGGCGTGGCGTGGAAGTGGCGATTGAGGCGACGGGCAAGCCCGAGCCGGTGGAACTGGCAAGTCGGGTGCTGCGCACGCCCCGCCCAAAGCTGGTGCTGGTCGGCTGGCATAACCTCCCAGCTACCTACAACCTCAGCCACTGGGCAAACGGTGCAGTGGTGCACAATCCACATCCCGCCTACGCGCTGAACCCCGAAGAGGACATCCGGCGCGGATTGTGGGCGGCATCAAAGGGCGTGTTTCCGATGCGGAAAATGGTCACCCATCGCTTCGCTTTGAAAGACATCGGCAAGGGATTTGAGATGGCGATGTTGCAGGAAGAGGGCTACATCAAAGGTGTGGTCAAACCCAACTGGCTGTAGAAGGAGACGGGCGGATGCTTCATGCGGGAGTCTGTTCTGTCACATTCCGGCGCCTGCCCGCACAGGAGGTGATCCGGCTGGCAGTGCAAGCCGGGTTGAAGGGCATCGAGTGGGGAGGAGACATTCACGTTCCACACGGCAACCTGTCGGTAGCGAGGGAGGTCGTCCGCCAAACCCGCGACGCCGGGCTGGAAATCAGCTCATACGGTTCCTATTATCGCGTCGGTCACGATGACGAGTTGCCCTTCGAGAAGGTGCTGGAGACCGCGAGAGTACTGGAGGTGCCAGTAGTCCGCGTGTGGGCGGGCAAGCATGGTTCCCGACAGGCATCGCCCGACTACCGCCAGAAGGTGGTGGACGACTCCCGTCGCATCGCGGAGATGTGCCGGCGGGAAGGGCTGACCGCCTGCTACGAGTACCATTCCGACACCCTGACCGACACCAGCGAGTCGGCGCAACAGCTGATGGAAGCGGTGGGGCATCCTGCGATGCGCAGTTACTGGCAACCGACAGTCGGACAGAGCGCCTCGCGCAACCTGAGCGACCTGCGCCGGGTGCTGCCCCGGCTGGTTAACGTGCACGTCTACTGGTGGACGCACGGCAACGTGCGTGGTGCCCTGCACGAGGGGGAAAGGGAGTGGCAGCGCTACCTCTGGCTCGTTGCCCGCACCGGCAGAGAACACTGGCTGTTGCTGGAGTTCGTGCGCGGCGACTCGCCGGAGGCGTTGCTCGAGGACGCAAGCACGCTGAAGCGCTGGCTCGGCAACATACCCGAAGGGTAGGCAGTCAGCTGCCTGTCATGCTGTACACAATAGATAGGCGGCAGTAGGTATTTTCCAAAAAAGCTTTCGTACACCCTCTGGAAATGCGCGTTGTGGTACGAATCTTGCATACTATTTAGGTAAACTACACAAGTCGGCATTGCCGTCAGACACAACGGGCTCACGCTCTGGTCCGACAGAAGGTGCCTTGTCGCACCGGGGTTGTTGCCCAGCAAAAGGAGGTTTTACCCGTGAAAGCGAGCGCAAGCAGGTTTTTGCCTGCCGTGTGGGCATGGCTCGTGCTGTGGCTCTTCACCCTCGCACTTTCCACGCCTGCACAACCCCTTCTCCCCACCAGCCCGCTGGACTGGATGCTGGCTGCACCGGGAATATCGGCACCCCTTCACTATCAGAGATCCGTCGCCAACACCCGACCGGAACGGGCGAACAAGGAACTGCCCGTCGGACCCGAGTTCCTTCAGCAGGGCAAAGGCTTCGACAGGGACGGTGTGGTGGAGGCAGGTCGCTTTCCTCTACCCTTCGGCACCAAGGGCGAGAAGGCGGCATTAGCCTTCCTGAGCGGTGATTACGTTCCCCCTGCTGGGGAGAAACTGCAACCTGCGCTGGCACGGCTGGCGCAGACGGGCCAGCTGGTGGCGCAGAGCAGGGATATCCGTTCCGCGGTGTATGCACTCATTCTGCTTAACGGCAGGCTGGACGAGGAACTGCAGGCATGGATGGAAGCGCAAGGCGTACAGCT
>CAKZNX010000048.1 GCA_937132045.1 uncultured bacterium | reverse complement strand
ATCGTCAGCACCGTCTCTGCGCACCAGAACACCGACCGCATCGAAATCACCTGTGAGCACGCCGACCTTCTCCTGCCCGCAATGCACATCCGGGCACAGCGCTCCAGCCCCAGCGGCTTCCCGGTACCTGACGAGGAGCGCGCCGCCCGTCTGCGTTCGCTCGCGGATTCGGTGGCAATCCCTGCCGGAGAGGGACACGCGCCGCAGTTGCGGGACGTTTTGGACGCTATCGCGTCGGGTAGGGAGCCGGAGGTGAGCGCACGCGAAGCGCGCCGCAGTCTGGAGGTCATCACCGCCATCTACAAATCCGCCAGCACGGGCGAGGTGGTGCGCCTGCCGCTGTCGCCCGACGACCCGTTTTACACCACCGAAGGCATTTGGGCTGGCGTGCGACGGGCACAACGGAGGCAGGACGTGCCATGAGCCGTATCGTTCGCGTGGAGGTCGGGCGATATGACTACCGCGTGGTCGGGGCGTTCAAGTTCCTGAAGCCCTCGGCGGATGGGGTGGCGCGTCGTCCCTCGGTGCTGGTGCGCCTGACGGACAGCGACGGCATTCAGGGATGGGGACAGGCGGTTCCCATGCCCACCTGGTCCGACGAGACGCCGGAGACAGTGGAGAGCACCCTGCGCCACTACCTGGCGCCTGCCGTACTGGGAGCAGACCCAGAGGACATCGAGGACGTGCACGCCCGCCTGCAGAGCGCCATCAAGCCCGCCTTTGCGATGGGACAGCCGATGTGTAAGGCGGCTATCGACATCGCCTGCTACGACCTGACCGCGCGCAGACGGCGCGTGCCCGTGCATACCCTGCTGGGCGGCGCGAGGGTGCACACGCTTTCCATCAGCTGGACGGTTGCCACGCCGAACATGGACGAAGCCGAGGCGCAGCTGGCGGAGGGGCTGAGGCGCGGCTACCGGCACTTCAACATCAAGGTCGGTGCGCCGCAGACGCCGGCATACGATGTGGCGCTGGCTGGGCTGGTGCGGCGAACGGCTCCCGATGCCTTCCTTTGGGCTGACGCCAACACTGGCTATACCCTCGACACCGCCCTGCAGGTGGCGCCACAGCTCGCCGAGGCTGGCGTGAACGTGCTGGAGTCGCCGCTACCTCCCACCAGCATCCGCGGCTATCAGGCGCTGCGCAGGCAGGGCGCCCTGCCTATCCTGATGGATGAGGGTATCCTCACGCCACAGCAGACCGCCGAGTTCGTGGCGCTGGGCATGATGGATGGTGTGGCGCTGAAGCCGGCGCGTAACGCCGGACTGTACTGCTCGTGGCAGATTGTGCGCCTTTTGCAGGAAGAGGGGCTGATGGTGCTGGGTTCGGGGCTGACCGACCCTGACTTCGCGCTGGCGGCGGCGGTGCATCTGTACGCGGCAGCGGACATCAGTCTGCCCTGCGCACTGAACGGGGCGCAGTTCCTCACCGACTGGCTCACGGGCGACGTTCTGCATCCCCGCGAAGGGCAGGTGCGAGTTCCCGAGGGGCATGGCTTGGGTATTGCGCCTCTCGCCTGGGCGGAAAGCCTCCTGACCATCGTCGCGGAGCTGTGAGGAAAACGCTGCTCAGCACCAGTCCCTTCTCTGGCAGGAAAAACGCGCATCGTGGGGCGAAAAGAGGCTTCACAATGACCGCGAACAGGTTGGAGGATGCCCATGACGCGCATCACCGTGTGGGACGGCGCCGATAACGTCGGCGGGAACAAAATCCTGCTTCAGGATAGAGACCTGACCCTCTGGCTGGACTTCGGGTTGAACATGGGACGGCAGATGGACTTCTATGAGGAGTACCTGAAGCCCCAGACCAGCAGAGGACTGTACGAGCTGCTCGCCATGGACATCCTGCCCCCGGTGGAAGGCATCTATCAGAACCGCTTTCTGGACGACTACCGCTGGAACAGCTGGCGTATGCGGTTGCCGGAGGTGCACGGCGTGCTGCTCTCCCATGCGCATCTGGACCACGCGGGCTGTCTGCAATACCTGCACGCCCAGATACCCCTCTACTGCTCGCTGGACAGCGCCATGCTCCTGCGCGCCCTTCAGGATAGCAGTCATGGAGACTACGGCACCATCGTGGTGAGGCGGTTCGTGCAGAAGGAGGGCACGATCGGCGTGCTGGCATGGAACCACAGGTCGGAAGACGCACCGCACGCGCACTACCGAAAGGTGCACGTGACCTGCACGCCCGCTCAGGAGGGAGACACCTTCTGGCAGACCCTGCCCAGCAGCGCGCATCAGAAGTGTACGGTACAGCCTCTTTATCCGCTGCAGCCGATTAACGGCCACACCGTTCGCTTCATCCCCGTAGACCACTCGGTGCCCGGCGCGGGAGCATGGGCGATAGAGACGGACGCAGGCTGGGTGGTGTACACCGGCGACATCCGCTTCCGCGGCAACTCAGGGCATCTCAGCGAGGAGTTCATCCGGGAGGCAGCCAAACTGCAGCCGGTTGCACTGATTATGGAGGGCACCCGCATCGGCAAACAGTCCTCCGGCTACACCGAGCAGGATGTGCGCCAGCAGGCAATGGAGATTCTGCATCAGCACCGCGAACGTATCGCCATCATCAACTTCTCGATGACGCATCTCGAGCGCATGGTCATGTTCTGGGATTGCGCCCGCGAATTGGGCAAGCGGTTCGTGGTGAACCCCAAAGACCTCTACCTGCTGGAGGCGTGGTGCAGGGCAGAGCGCCCGCTGCCTCTCGATGACCCCAGCCTGCGGGTGTACGTGGGCACAGGCGCGGCTCCCGCCGAGTCGTGGCAGAAGGAACTGCTGTGCCGGTACGAGGCGCAGAAAGTAACCGCGCAGCAGATCGCCCGCGATCCCGCCGGGTACGCGCTGTGCTTCGGCTACTTCGACCTCAACGAGCTGCCGTATCTGCAGGTATCCGGGGGCGTGTGGATACAGTCCTTCAGCGAGCCTATGACGGAAGAACAGCGTATCGACGACGTCCGCCTGAACCGCTGGCTGGAAAGGTTCGGCTTCTGCCGCTACCCAAAGGGCAATGCGGACGAGGAGAGGGCGCCTCTGCACGTATCGGGTCATGCCGCCGGCGACGAGCTGGCAAAGGTGGTGGAGGGCGTGCGTCCGCGCAAGCTGATTCCCGTGCATACCTCCGAACCGCAGTGCTTTGTGGAGCAGTTTTCGGGTATATGTGAGGTGGTCATTCCCAGAACGGGCGAGGAGATACCGCTGTGAAGATTGGCATCCTGTCGGACAGTCACGACAACCTGCCTCGAATCCGCTCGGCGATGGAGACTTTCGCGCGGGAAGGCGTGGGGCTGATTCTTCATGCAGGCGACTTTGTGGCGCCGTTTGCGGTGCGGGCGATGCATGACGCCCCGGCGCGGGTGGTGGCGGTGTTCGGCAACAACGACGGCGAGCGCATCGGTCTGGCGAAGGCGTTTGAGGCGATTGGCGAGGTGCATGCCCGCATTGCGAGAGTGGAGGTGGACGGCAGGCGGCTCGTGATGGTGCATGAGGATGAGCTGGTGCCGCCTCTGGCGGAGAGCAAGGCAGTGGACGTGCTGGTGTATGGGCACACGCACCGGCTGGACATCCGTCGCGAGGGCAGTGTGCTCATCATCAATCCGGGCGAGGTGGGCGGCTGGCTCACGGGCAGATGCACCGTCGTATTGCTGGACACCGACACGCTGGAGGCAACGGTGGTGGAGGTGTGAGGTGACCTCTGGGGAATACTACCTGTCACCACGTTTGAGCTTTACGTCGGCATTCCTCCGCCTTTAAAAGCTTTCCAGCCTTCGTATACCAAATGGCTGCTTCCCAGAATTTGCCGCCTTTTTCAAAACACTCTCCAGCCTTTACATACTCATTCGCCTTCACGTAATACTGAGCTGCTTCCGCATACCTCTGCTGCTGCTCTGCTAACCTGCCCATGCACCCATATACATCCTGAGGTCTGCCCGCCCGCTCGTAACACACTACCGCCTTTTGATATTCGCCCACTTGCTCGTAACACCGCCCTGCATCCCCAAACTTCCCCGCCTTCTCGTAACACCGACCTGCAGAGGCATAGTCCCCAGCCTGCTCATACCATTTTACCGCTTCCGCATACCTGTGCTGCTGCTCGGCTAACCTGCCCCGACAGCGCCACGTGTCCTGAACCTTGCCCGCCTTCTGGTAACACTGTGCCGCTTTGTGATATTCGACCACCTGCTCCCAACACCGACCGGCTTCCACATACTCCACCGCCTTCTGGTAACACTCTGCCGCCTTCAGATATTCGCCCACCTGCTCGTAACACCGACCAGCATCCCCATACTCCCCCGCCTGCTCGTAACACTGCGCCGCCTTCAGATACTCGCGCGCCTGCTCGTAACACCGACCGGCTTCCTCATACTTCCCCGCCCGCTCGCAACACCGACCAGCTTCCACATACTTCCCAGCCTGCTTGTAACACCGACCGGCAGACGCATAATCCTCAGCCTCTTTATAACATGCCACCGCTTCCGCATACCTCTTCTGCTGCTCCAGTAACCTGCCCTG
>CAKZNX010000047.1 GCA_937132045.1 uncultured bacterium | reverse complement strand
ACCATTCCGGCTGGCGCAGCGCTGGGCAACCACACCATTGAGGTGTCTTTCGCAGGCGCCGACACCCTTAACGCCAGCTCAGGCACCGGCACGCTCACGGTGGCGGCGAGCACACGCACGATAAGCGGCATAGTAGACCTGCAGGACTTCAGTGGCGACCCGACGAGTGTCTCCGTAACGATTGAGCTGCGCGATCCCGGTAGCACCTCGGCGCTGGAGACACACATCGTCAACCTGAACAGCGCCAGCAAGTACGCCTTCAGCACCACCCGCAGTGGCACCTTCGACCTGGCAGCCAAGGCGTCACACTGGTTGCGACACACCCGCGCAGGTGTCGCGGTGACCCGCGATGTCACCGTAGACTTCAGTCTGGTCAACGGCGACGCGGACGGCGACAACGAGGTGACGCTGTTCGACTTTGGATTGCTGGTGGCTGCGTTCGGATCGATGCCGGGTGACAGCAACTGGAACGCCGACACCGATCTGGACGGTGACGGAGAGGTGACCCTCTTCGACTTCGGTATCCTCGTGCGCAACTTCGGCGCCGTCGGCGACGATAGAGCAAGTGGGGGATGTCTCGTATCGAGACATCCCCTTTATTAAAACAACAGGAGGAACCACAATGAGATGCCTTTGGTCCGTGATGACCGTTCTTGCCCTTGCAGGAACCATCTGGGCTCAGAGTGAGGGAAGCGCCTGGAGCTACAAGTGGAGGCAGCCCTATACCTGGCCCCTGGCGTCGCACGAATCGCGGGTTCACAGTTGTGAGACACCCCGTCCGCTGGACCTGGTGGCTATGGACGACTGGATATGAACCAAGCCCGGTCCGATCGTACGTGTCAGCTGGTGGGGCGTCCTGCTCACCCCTGCCCAGCTGAGCAAGGAATGGCGATACTACATCGCTATCTACCGCAACAAACCGGGCGCATGTGAACCGGAAGCCCAGCCCATCTATCGCGCCTGCGTCAGACCTGATGTGGTGCGCAACACCAACAAACGCGATTGCCGGCAACAGCGTGTGTTTTACTTCTCTGCGCGCCTTCCAAGCCCATTCACCCAGAGCATCCAGCAACGTTACTGGATTCAGATTTCCGAATCCGACAAGGAGAGCGCACGCCCCGTCATGGAAGACTTTCGCTGGTCGGCATGCCGACCGCTCAGGCTGTGTCCAGCGGCGCAGTACTCGCCGAGCACAGGGTTCCGTCAGCCTCTGCTCGACGCCTGTGACCAGAATAGGGTGGACCTGGCGTTCCTCCTATTCTCGCGCTCGCTCACCGCAAGGGTAGACACTGCCAGCTTTCAGGGCATCAAGCGGTATGCGATGCTGGAAGTGCGCACGAGGGACGGCGACGTGGCAGACGCAGTGCCGGTGGAGATCGACGAAGACGGAGCGTTCGAAGCCGACCCTGATGTTCCGGACGGCGTGTACGACTTCGTGCTGATAATCGGCGGCGCGTTACCCGCAGTGCA
>CAKZNX010000046.1 GCA_937132045.1 uncultured bacterium | reverse complement strand
TGCAGTGGCGCGTGCCGCTGAGGGTGCAGGCTGGCGGCAAATCACAGGTGGAAATCGCACACACCCTGCGCCCCTGAACCGTGGTTAAGATGAAGGGATTGACCCGGGGTCCATACTTCTGATAAAATGTTTTATCATCATTATCAGGAGGCAGTGGATGGCGGTAACGATTCGTGACGTGGCGAAGCTTGCGGGCACCTCGGTCAGCGCGGTGTCGGCGGTGCTGAATAACACTGCGGGGCGACACATTCGGGTGAGCGAAGCGACTCGCCAGCGCATTCTGCAAGCTGCCCAGCAACTTGGCTATGCTCCCAATCCTCTGGCGCGGAGCCTGGTCACTGGCAGAACAGGCGTGCTGGGGCTCGTGTTCCCCTACTCTCGCGCCTTCATCGACCGCAATCCGTTCTCCGACCAGATCATGAGCGGCGTTTTCGAGGAAGTGGTCAACGAAGGCTACAACCTGATGCTTCACACCGCCGTGGGCAACGACTGGAACGCGGCTGACGAGAAGATGCTGATAGACCCGCGGGTAGATGGGCTGATACTGGTGCTTCCCAACCCAAACAGCTCGGTCATCGCACGCTGCGAGCAAGTGCGCTTCCCTGCGGTAGCGGTGGTGTACGCAACCGAGAACAGGCAGGTCTGCACCATCAACGCCGACGACCTGCACGGAGGCTACCTGGCAACTCGCCATTTGATAGAGCTGGGGCATACACGCATTGCCCATCTGGCTGGTGACCCGAAGGTGTCCACCGCCGAACCCCGGTTGCAGGGCTACTTGAAGGCTCTGCGCGAGGCGAACCTCCCCGTGCAGGCAGAATGGATCATACAGGCAGGCTTTGACTGGAAGGACGGTTACGCGGCAACGCGGAAGCTTCTGCAACTGCCGGAGCGCCCCACCGCCATCTTTGCGGCGAACGATCTGTGCGCAGAGGGTGCCATTCGCGCCCTGCGCGAAGAGGACATGCCTGTACCTGAAGAGATGTCGGTGGTCGGATACGACGATACCTGGTTCGCCACCATGACCAACCCGCCTTTAACCAGCGTGCACATGCCAATCTATGAAATGGGCAAACTGGCTGCGGAGGTGCTCATCGCACTCGTGGAAGGGCGTGACGTGCAACAGAGGCAGTTCACACTTCCTGTGCACCTGACCATCCGACAGTCCACTGCACCTCCGCTTAAGAAAATCCAGTAATTCTGTGGGCGATTCCACCCGAAAGTGGTTGACAAGACCGGAGTGCGGTGCTATAATGGAGATGATAAAACGATTTATCAAGGAGGAAATCCGCCATGCACGCGCACAGAAGAAGTGGATTCACGCTGATCGAGCTTCTCGTCGTTATCGCCATTATCGCGATACTGGCAGCAATTTTGTTCCCGGTGTTTGCTCAGGCTCGCGAGAAGGCTCGCCAGACGGGGTGTTTGAGTAACCTCAAGCAGCTTGCGCTGGGAGTGCTGATGTACACACAGGATTACGACGAGACGTTTCCGAAGAACGAGTTCGTGGACCAGAACCGCTGGGGAGAGTGGCCCGCCAACCACTACCTCTGGTCCAGCGTACGCTGTGTGGGTCCCTATCTGAAGAACCGCGACATCTACCGATGCAGCTCCGACGCAGGTACGCTGGATGCCGGCATTATTGGCGTTTTCGCCGGAACCGACCGCCAGCCGGGTATCCTCTCCTACATGCCGAATGCTTTCCATGCCAACTCGTTCTGGAATCCCTCGCACTTCGGCGTGGCTAACGGTCAGGGGTTGATTACAGTTGGTTCCACCTACGGCGCCCCGGAGACGGCAACCGCCCTCGCCGCGGTCCCGAACCCCGCTGAGATGTTCATGCTGGTCGAGGGGCTGACGAACGTGGTGGATTGGTGGTGCGGCAGTCCTGTCTACGCGAACACCGAGGTGGACTGGTGCTGGGGCACTGAGGCAATGGTCTCGGCGGACTGGCTGGTGAATCTCATCGTCTTGCCCGCCGCTCCGGGCGACTATAACGAGCGCCTCAACCGCGCCTGGCGCAAGCATAGCGGCGGCTCCAACATCGCTTTCGCAGATGGTCACACAAAGTGGTTGCAGCCCGCGGCAATGCTGGATGCCAAACGCTGGCTGATCAACGCACCGCAGTAAGTGGAGTGCCAGCATGAAATCGCGTCTGACGCTTGTGGTGCTGATAGTGGCGCTGGCAGCGGTTGCCGTGGCAGTGAACCTGCGCGCCTGCTCGCCCCCTTCCGACAACCTCCCCCGCGAGCAGGTACAGCGAGCGAACCGCCTGCACGAGATTGCCCGTCGAACCGGCGGAGATTGGAACAGGCTCACACCGGACGAAAAGCAGTTTCTGGTGAACGAACTCGCTCACGGCAACGAACAGTCCGCACGGATGCTGTTGTGGGGTGCATCGCGTCAGGGTCCACCTTCGCAGCCATCGGGCGCCCCAGCACGTTAGATCAAACTTGAAGTCGGGCGGGAGCGAGTAACGCATCCCGCCCCCTCTGGTGGAGGCAACAATGTCTTTCTACCGCGTTATCCGGCACAACGGGATGTGGTGGTTTCTTTCGCCCCATGGGGAACGATTCTTCTCGCTTGGGGTGAATTGCGCAAACATGGGCGAGCCAGAGTACTCCGAACGAACCCCCAGCTACTGTGCGATGCGGTTCTATACCACACCCGCAGAGTGGACCGACGATACCCTGTCTCGCCTGCGCAGGTGGGGATTCAATACCATCGGCGGCTGGAGCGATGTGGACACTCTACGCGCCCACTGGAAAGAGGGGATGCCTTACACCATGGTTTTGCATATCGGCTCGCGGCTCGGGATGCCCTGGAACGACATGTTCAGCCCACAGACGGCGCGCCAGGTGGATGAGCTAATGGGCAACCTGACCGCTCCTTACCGCGACGACCCCTATCTGCTCGGCTGGTTCACCGACAACGAGCAGGGCTGGTGGGACGACAGTGTATTTCTGCACTTCGTGAAACAACCGGCTGAAAACGCCACACGCCGCGAACTGGTGAAACTGCTTCGTCGACACTACAAAGACGACCTCTGCCGGATGCGGGCGGATTTCGACATCGGCGATGCCAGGCGGTTCGAGGATGTTCAGCAGGCAACACTGATTCCGGGCGGGTCAGGCATGCAGGTAATCAATGCCTTCATCGGGCTACTCGCACGACGTTACTATGGGTTGATGCACGAAGCGATCCGCCGTTACGACCGCAATCACCTGATACTGGGTGACCGATATATCGATTTCTACCCGCTGGAGGTGGCACGAGCTGCGGCGCCCTACGTGGACGTGGTGTCGACCAACCATGGCGCCGACTGGATTGATGGCTCGAACTCCTATTACTTCCTGTACACTCTCCATCGCCTCTCAGCCAAACCAGTGCTTGTCACGGAGTTCTACTTCTGCGCCCATGAGAACCGTAGCGGAAACAAGAACACTCCTCCGGGAACGAACTTCCCCACCGTTCAGACGCAGCGCGAACGTGCCGAAGGCGCGCGCAGGCAGGTGATGGAGTATGCCAGACGTCCCTATGTGATAGGCGCACACTGGTTTCAGTATTACGACGAACCCACCTTCGGACGCAGCGACGGCGAGAACTACAACATGGGGCTGGTGGACATCCATAATCAACCCTACGAGGAGCTGACCTCCGCATATCAGAGCCTGCCCGTGAATCGACTGCACGCCAAGGCGGAGCCAGCTTCCCGCAAACAACAGCCGGTTCCCCCGGCGAATTCCCAAGCACTCGCCGGTCTGCACACATGGGACAAGCGATCTGCGCTGGTTCTGCCGGATAGTGAATATC
Source organism: uncultured bacterium (assembly GCA_937132045.1). Classification (GTDB taxonomy): domain Bacteria; phylum Armatimonadota; class HRBIN16; order HRBIN16; family HRBIN16; genus HRBIN16. The sequence continues at coordinate 2,747 of CAKZNX010000046.1, read as the reverse complement.
CCGTTGCAGACCTGTATGTTTGCTGGGAACCGTCCCGCCTGCTGGTAGCGGTGCACGCCTCGGATTGGCTGGACGCTTCGCTCTATCCGTTGCAGAAGGTGCCGCGTGAGGAGCGAATGCAGTGCAGTCTGCGGCTGCAGGCGGAGGAACAGATGCAGGTGACCGTATGGTTTGGCGACTCGCAACCTGCAGAGGTTTCTGACGACCGGGTGGAGTGTCAGATATGGAATGTCGCCACGCGCCACACGGCGATCCTGGCGATCCCTGCCAGACTGCTTAGTAAGGGCGATCTGCGCCGGGGCGACACAATCCACCTCGAGGCCCGTTTTAGTACCCATAGCCGTGCGGAAAGCACGAACTGGAGCAAGCAGATCACCATCGGAGGTTAGGAAAAAGCAACAGGGGCAGGTGGAGTAACCTGCCCCTTATGATTATCGCGCCGCCGCAGGTGCTTGCGGGGCACCACCGGGCTGTGCACCACCCGCTGGCGCGTTTGGCACGCCTTGAAGCGACTGCCCACCAGTTGCCGGTGCAATCGCTCTCAGGTAGTCAGGGGGCGGTTCCGTCTTCTTCCAATCTTCCGGTTTGTCGCCGAACTGCTGTTTCTTTCCACAGCCTGCCAGCGCCACAGCCGCGGCAAGCACTGACAGCCAGAAGAGTCGCTTCACCGGTTGTTCCTCCTGCTCATAGACGGTCTGAGATCTCACATCCCAGACCGCCTGTTTGACTGCTACTGAGTTCGGGTTGCGTCCCACATGTAGAAGAAGCGCGTGTGACAACCCGTGTTGCTATAGGTGTTGGGGTCGGCGTGCACGGTGCTACTCGGTTTCATCGCCTTCACGTGGCCATCCGCAAAGGCGAAGTTGCTCTTGCCAGAGTGGGTGGTAGCGATGTAGCCGTCGGAATTGGGCACGGGCGCCGACCAGGTGCCATCACCGCCGGAGGTGCGCTGTCCCGGCAACGAGTTGCCCGCGTCCACCGCGTCCGGACCGATGAGCACTGTCGCCCATGGCGAGAACGCGCCGTGCATCGGCTGCATCCAGGAGCTGGGCGGCATCTGATGGCGCTCTGCCAGCATAATGGTCTCGGCAGGCAGAGCGACTCCTGCCACCGCGCGGGGGGTCATTTCGAACCACGAACGCGAGGCGTTAATCACGCCGATGAACTTCCAGTACCAGCTGCCTCCGCAGTTGCCAGCGATGACGCCGTTCGCAACGTAGCTGTACATGGGACCCGACCAGTCCGGCACCTGATGCGAGTCGCTCGGGCAGCGGATGATCTGGTAATTCTTCATGTACGGCTGGGTGTGCACGATCCAGGTCATCTGCCAGCCCCAGCCGTTGTTGGATGTTGGCTCGCCCTGAGCACAGAAGGTTTCGTCGTAGTCCTGAGCGTACATGAGGCTGGCAAGCGCCAGGTTCTTCATGTTGCTGAGGCACGAGGACTGGCGTGCCTTCTCACGCGCCTGAGCGAAAACCGGGAACAGGATCGCCGCCAGTATCGCGATTATCGCGATGACGACGAGTAACTCGATCAATGTGAAGCCACTGCGCTTCATGCTTCTGCCTCCTTGGAAGATGTGTTGTGTTTCTGCATGCAGGGTGCCACGCTGTTGCGAACCACCAGGCAGGTCGGCAACATCCGCGACACCGCAGGCAAGTCGGGATGTTTCAAACGTTCCAGCAGCCGTTGTGCTGCCAGATAGCCGATGTCGTGGCGGGGATGATGAAGCGTTGTTAGCTGCGGTGTTACCAGCGTGCCCTCGGGAAGGTCATCGAAACCGAGCAGGCTGACCTGTTCCGGCACCTGAATACCCCTCGCCTGCAGCGCCTGCATGGCGCCAAGAGCCACTACGTCGTTGCCGCATACCAGCGCCGTCAGCGACGAGTCGCGCTCCATCAGAGCTGTGGCGCCCAGCCTTCCTGAACCAATGGAATAGTCGCCCCGGTAGAGCCAGTGGGATTCGAAGGGGATCCCTGCTTCCTCCAGGGCACGGAAGTAGCCTCGCTCTCGCTGAAGGGCACTGGTCTGGTGCAGCGGACCTGCGATTACACCGATGCGCCGATGTCCCTGCTCAATCAGGTAGCGCACGCCTTCATAAACGCCGCTTTCGTTGTCCACCTCGACGCAGGGGATTTTCGGTAGCCACGTTCCCGCTGCCACCGCGGGTACCCCATGTTCCACAACCCACTCGATCAGCGGACTGTCGGAGCGGGGTGCCACCAGCAGGATACCGTCGGTGCTGGAATCCTGCACCTGTTCCAGCATGTAATCCTTGTCGATTCTGGTCAGCGTGATGATCTTGATCTGGTAAGAGTGCTCGGTCATGTACTCCAGCGCGCCATCCAGCACACCGACCAGGTAGGGGTTTGTGGTCAGACGACCATGCTGAGGCTCTACCACCAAGCCGATCGTTCGGGTACTTCGGGTCACAAGGCTTCGCGCTACCCGGCTTGGGCGATAGTTCATCTCGCGAATAGCCTGCATGACCTTCGCGACAGTATCCGGATGGTGCAGGTGATGGGCACCGCGCAGCACGTTGGATACCGTGCCGACCGATACCCCTGCCCGTTGTGCTACCTCGATAATCGTTGGTCTTTTTCCCATCGGTGGCGCTTTTGAAACGTTTCAAAAGCATTATATACGCCCAGCTGATTTTTGTCAATGGCGGAGGCTGGTGTTTGTTCCTGTTTTTTCGCGCCAACATGAGGAAGCGCATACACTCAGCCGATAACGATAGTATGCGC
>CAKZNX010000045.1 GCA_937132045.1 uncultured bacterium | reverse complement strand
TACGCTCACGTCTCGCGAGTTCACCATCAGCAGGCGTTACATCGGCTTCCTGATTGGCGGCGGTCATCATCCGGGCGAAACATGCATCAACCTGATGGTGGACGGCAAGGCGGTACGAACCGCCACAGGCTACAACAACGAGCGACTGGAACCTCAGCAGTGGGACGTCGCCGAGTTCATCGGGAAGCAGGCAAGAATGCAGATTGTCGATCAGCATTCGGGCGGCTGGGGGCATATCAATATCGACCACATCGTCTTCTCCGACCTTCCACCTGCCGCGCTCTTCCCGGCGACCTCCAGCGTACGGTTGTTGCGTGAAGCGTTATCCATCAACGCCGAGTCGATGCGCGCCGAGAGCGGACGCTTCACTGCGCAGTGGACGCCAGAGGGTCAACAGATGTTCCCCACACTGAACGCCGCGCAGTGGCGTGTGCGCAGCCTGCTGCGTCTGGACGGCTTTCAACCAGACGGATGGCAGGTGCTGGCGCAGAGCACGGAGGGAGCGCCGCTGTTGCTGATGCGCGAGGCGGGCAGGGGCAAGGTGTTGCTGTGCCTCGCAGGCAACGTGCCCGCCGCATGGATGCCTGTGCTGATGGCGGTAGCCGCCGGGTCCGAGAGTACCTCTGCCCTGCAGCTGGTTTCAGCACACCCGCGCTGGGGCGAAGTGATACTGGCGACAGACCACCCGGAACCCCGCTTCCAGCGGTGGCGTACTCTTGCCGACCTGCGACAGGAAGGCACTTCGGTGGGAGTGCACGGCGCGATGGATGTGCCCCTGCGATTGCGCCCGAAGCAGTCGCACACCGTGACCTTCGTTCTGAGCTGGCGCTATCCCAACGTGCTACGCTTCGGACATCGCGGCAACCTGTACGCCCGCTGGTTCCGCAGTGCGTACGAAGTCGCGCAGTATGTGCTGAAAAACCTCGGCGCGCTGTGGGGCTGGACGCAGCTCTATCACCAGACGGTGTACCAGTCCAACCTGCCGCCGATGATGCTGGATGCCATCACCTCGCAGGCGGTCATTCTGCGCGGACCGACCTGTTTCTGGTCGGCTGATGGCTATTTCGGGGGGTTCGAGGGCAGCTATGGATGCTGTCCCCTGAACTGCACGCACGTGTGGAACTACGCCCAGACCCACGCGCGGCTGTTCCCGGAAATCGGGCGCAACATGCGCGAAAGCGACCTGCTGGTATACCTGCACCCTACCGGCGAGACCTCGCACCGTCAGCATTCCCCGCACAACGCCTTTGTCGACGGGCACTGCGCCACCATCTGTGCTGCGTACCGCGAGCATCTCACCTCCGCCAGCCCGGACTTCCTGCGCACCGTGTGGAGCCGGGTCAAACTGGCAACCGACTGGCTCATCCGCACCTTCGACGCGGACGAGGACGGCGTCCTCACCGGTCACCAGTGGAACACCTACGACTGCGCCGTGTCCGGGCAGAACACCTTCACCGGCTCGCAATATCTGTGCGCATTGGCGGCGTCCGAGCGCATGGCAACGCTGATGGGTGACACAGCATCCGCGCAACGCACCAGGCGCATCCGCCTGGCAGGCATGAGGAATCAGAACGAACAGCTGTGGAATGGCGAGTACTATATCCAGAAGCCGGGTACCCCTCCTGCCAATGATTACAGCAACGGATGCCACAGCGATCAGCTGCTGGGGCAGTGGTGGGCGCATCAGCTGGGATTGGGCTACCTCTACCCGCGCGAAAGAGTACGGCAGGCTCTGCAAGCCATCTTCAAACACAACTTCCGCCGGAACATGCACGGACACACGCAGATACCCCGGCGTTACGTGCTGGACAACGAAGGCGGCTTGCTGATGTGCACTTGGCCCCTAGGCGGTCGTCCCGATCCGTTCATCATCTATGCCGACGAGGTGTGGACCGGCATCGAATACGCCACCGCCGGATTGATGCTCTGGGAAGGCATGGTGGACGAGGCGCTGCAGATTGTGAACACCGCTCGCAGTCGCTACGACGGACGCCGACGCGAGGGGCTGGACTCCGGTCCGGGTGGCAACCCGTTCAACGAGCTGGAATGCGGAAAGTTCTACGCCCGCGCCATGAGCTCGTTTGGTCTATTGCTGGCGGCGCAGGGACTGATTCTGGATACCCCGGCGGGAGTGCTGGGGTTCGCTCCGCGCTGGAGGCCGGAAGACCACCGCAGCTTTTTCATCACCGGTACAGGGTGGGGGTTGTTCGTGCAGAAACGCGCTCGCGGCGAACAGCACGAGGAGGTCGATTTGCGCTACGGCACCCTGCGCCTGCGCGAAATGGTGTTTCAACTTCCTGAGGGCGCAACCCTGCGACAGTGCAGCGTCAAGATTGCCGGACGAACGGTGGAAACATCGGCGCAGGTGGAGGACGGACAGGTGGTTGTTCGCTTCGTGCAGGAGCAAGCGGTGTCTGCGCCGTCGCAGGTCGTGGTTCAGATGCGCTACGGATAGCCGTGCATCGGGAGGGCGCCAGCAGGGAGCCCTCCCCTCCCCCCCCACGACGTCTCTTTACACTTTGTTTCGGCATCCTCAGAACTCGCACTTTTTATGGAACAAACCTCTCTGGAAACAAGACTGTGCGAGAAAGGACGTTGTGGCGCGATGGCTCTACGGGCG
>CAKZNX010000044.1 GCA_937132045.1 uncultured bacterium | reverse complement strand
TCCAGCCTTCCTGCAGTCAGCGGCGCCAGCACAATCGCCAGCGCCAGCAACCATGTGGATGGTGAAACTGCCTTCCAGGGAGGCGGGGCAGTTTGGGTTCTCGTCTTGCGCGATACTTTTCTCATGGGCAATCTACCAGTTGCGTCGCCGAATGAGCCATCGGCACGCTCAATGTTCGGCTTGGCGAGAAGCGGTTCCTGTTCGCGGGCAAATCCGCGCTACCTGCCCAGCAGTTTCAGCCGGATGGCGATGAGATGGTTGCGCGCCACCAGCAAATTGGCACGAAGCCACAGTCCCAGCGGAATCAGCAGTCGGCTCCAGATCGGCAGGCGATGTGCGTGGTGCTTCTGGAAGAACAGGCGGTGACTGTGGTGGAATTGCCGGATCATCGCGTTGACCGCCTTGTCGGTACTGCGCCCGATGGTGTGGGTGACCACCGCCTCGGGGTGATACACCACCCTCCACCCCCCTTCGTGCGCCCGCCAGCAGAGGTCCACGTCTTCGCAGTACATGAAGAACCGCTCATCGAAGCCGCCGAGCTGGTGCCACGTTTCGCGCCGTATCATCATGGCGCAGCCCGATACCCAGTCCACGTCGGCGGTGTGTGCGTGGTCGAAGTCGGTCATCAAGTAGTCGCGCACGAATCGGTTCTGTGGGAAAAGCCTGCCAAGAATGGTATTTCGGAACAAGCCCGCCTCGTAGACGGGGAAGCGCCGGCAGGAGTATTGCAGGCTGCCGTCGGGGTTCAGCACCTTCGGCGCGATGATACCGACATCAGGGTGCGCATCGGCGTAATCTACCAGATCCTTCAACGCGCCAGGGTGTGCTCTGGCGTCGGAGTTGAGCAGCATCAGGTAGCGTCCCTGCGCTATCAGCGCGGCACGGTTGTGCGCTTTGCCGAAACCCTCGTTCAGGCGGTTCTCGATTAGCTTCACATCGGGGAACTCGCGCTTCACCATCGCCACGCTGTCGTCCCACGAGGCGTTGTCCACCACAATAATCTCCACCTGAAGGCCCTGATGAAGCGAGGGATGCAGTGAGCGCAGACACTCGCGCAGGTCGTCGCGCGTATTCCAGTTGACGATAATCACGCTCACGTCAGGTTTTTCGTTCACCTTGCCAGCCCTCGCGTCCCTTGCCCAGCGTGCTCAGCCAGGCGTTCACAGTGATGCTGAACATCACAAGCCGATATATCAGCGCAGGCAGTCTGTGTCGATAGTGTTTCTCATAGAACTTCTGCAGAGAGCGGTGCGATTCCCATATCATTTGCGGGCGCACCTGCCGGGTGCTTGCGCCTCCGTGATGGATGACGGTCACGTTGGGATGAAAGTATACCTTCCAGCCCTGCGCCTTCGCCCGATAGCACCAGTCCACCTCGTTGAAGAAGATGGGAAATCGCTCGTCCATCAGCCCCACTGCCTCCACCGCCCGGCGCGACAGCATCAGGAAGGTGCCCATCGGCTGGTCTACCTCGGCGATGCGCTCGTACGTGAACCACCTCATGCGGTATCCCCCCAGTCGGCGCAAGCGGGGAAAGAGCCTCGCCAATCCCAAATACTCCCACAACACCGCCTGCGGTTCCGGGAAGCCTCGCACCGATGCCTGCACGCGCCCGTCGGGGTGTATCAGCTTTGCGCCCAGCGCAGCTGCTTCAGGGTGCTCGCGCAGAAATTGCACGGCGGTGTCCAGCGCGCCTTCGGTGACCTCTGTGTCGGGATTTAGAAGGAGCAGATACTCGCCGTGCGCCCGGCGCAAAAGCAGGTTATTGCCCGCTGCGTAGCCCAGATTGCACTCGGAGGCGACCAGATTCACCCCAGCAAACTCGTGCTGTACCATCTGCGCACTGCCATCGTGCGAGGCGTTGTCCAGCACCCACACCTCCATCGGCTCGGAGAGCGGGTAGCGGCGAAGCGATTGCAGACAAGCCCGCAAAAGGTCTCGGGTGTTCCAGTTGACAATCAGTACCGAGAGGGTCATAGCAGTTCCCTGAGCTCCCGTACCAGAAGGTCGGGCGGATGGTTGCGGAAGGGGTTGACCGCCACCTCCTGACGCCAGATTCCCACCGTTCGGCAACTCGCTGCCCTGCCTGCCTCCACGTCCATCCAGTAATCCCCCACCACCACGCACCGCTCGGCAGGGATATTCCACTCCTGCAGGGCGATGGTCACGTGTTCGGGATGGGGTTTGACCCGGTGCACATCGTCCCGGCTCACCAGCAGGTCGTGCGGTATCCGCAGCTGTTGGAGGGTCTGGAGCGATACCTGCCGGTCGTTGCGGGTGATGATGCCGATGCGTACGTCCCTCGCTTTCAGGGCGTTCAGCAGGTCGTACACGCCCGGCACTGGTCGGGGCGCGGCGCAGTAAGCCATCTCCATCGCCCGAAGGCGGGCGCGGGCGCGTGTGCGCAGTTCCGCACTCCGTTCCAGTGCGCCACTCTGCTGGAGCACGTCTGCCGCCTGATCGATCGCGGACAGCACATCGAGCGACTGCAGGGGCGTGGTGTCCACCCCGTACTGGGCAATCAGTTGCAGCGTTGCCTCGCGCAGTTTGCCGAAATCGATGTGCGTCTCGACCAGCGTGCCGTCAAGGTCAAACAACACCGCCAGCGCGTCCGTGAAGATTGCGTGCATATCTGGATTATACCAGACGGCGAGTCAGACAGCAGGAGCGCCCGACTGCAGAGACGAAACCTGCGACTGCAGAAGGAGGTAAGGCGATGCTGAGAGAGGTCATCCAGACATCCGATGCGCCTGCTGCCATCGGACCCTATTCGCAAGCCATTCGTGCAGGCAATCTGCTGTTCGTCTCAGGACAGATACCGCTTGACCCGCAAAGGGCGGAGATCGTGGGCGAAACCGCTGCCGAACAGGCAAGACAGGTGCTGAAGAATCTGCAGGCAGTGCTGGAGGCAGCGGGCGCCTCCCTGCAACATGTGGTAAAAACCACCATCTTCCTCACCGACCTGGGACAATTCGCGCAGGTAAACGCCGTATACGCCGAGTTCTTCTCGCAGGAGCCGCCTGCCCGTTCCACCGTGCAGGTTGCCGCCCTGCCGCGCGGGGTGCAGGTGGAGATCGAGGCGATTGCC
>CAKZNX010000043.1 GCA_937132045.1 uncultured bacterium | reverse complement strand
TGCACCTGCGCAGGAACTGCCAGCGCCCGCGCGAACAGATTCGGCAAAGGCGTGTACGCGGTGACCAGCACGCTGATGACAGTCAGAAGCCCGACGGTTCGCAAAAGGGTATGGATGCGCGGATGCCTGTCCACCATGGTGCTTCATGCTTCGCGACGCATGGGGTTGTTACCTGCCCGCGCCGCTGTCTACAGTCCGCGAAGGCGCTGAGGCTGCTGGTGATGTTTTGGCTTCTGTTCACCTGCGTTCAGGGTGAAACTGCCGGTATCGCTCAGCCAAGCCTGCTGGAAGTGCGAGGCGAACGGGTTGCCTTGAAGGAAGCCCAGCTGTTCATCCCCGAGGGTTTCCAGGCGGGTGAAGAGGGCATCGATGTCACCCTGCATCTGCATGGCTCTGCGGGGGTTGCCGAGCGCAATTGCGTTCAGGCGGGGCTGCCGGGTGTGCTGGTGACAGTTGCGCTGAGTGGGCTTTCGGGCGTGTACACGGAGAAGTTCCGCGACGCTCGGGTGTTCTGGAGGATTCTGGACGAGGTGCGTTCGGCACTGAAGGCGCGCAGTATCGACCGTCCCGTCCGTTCGGTGATTGTGGTCTCTTTCAGCGCAGGGTTTGGTGGCGTACGCGAAATGCTTGGGGACCCGACCATTTACGCCCGGATCAACGCTCTGGTAATGCTGGACTCCATCTACGCGGGCTTCACGGGCGACCCGACACAGCGCCAGGTAGACCCCGCCAACATGCGTGGCTTTTTGCGCTTCGCTCGTGACGCCCTGCGCGGCAGGAAGGCGATGGTCATCACCCACTGCGACCTCCAGCCCGACACCTACGCCAGCACCAGGGAGACGGCAGACTACCTGCTGGAGAAGCTCGGGGTTCGGCGCGAGAGTGCCAGCGAACAGTGGGCAGAAGGCTTGGTACTGCAAAGCCGGATCGAGCAGGGGAAGCTGAGAGTATACGGTTTCGCCGGTGATACCGGAGCAGACCATATGAAGCACCTGAATCATTCACACCTGTTCCTGCGCCTCATCAGGTAACTCCCCTGCGCGAGGCGAGGAGACTGGGGCATCGGCTCAGCACCCACTGTACCTTTTGCGAGCTCACGCCTCAATCACAACCGATCGGCCGGTAACCAGATACTGCCTGAGCACATATCGCCGAGCGCTTCTCCGCCAGCCAGCCACGCACGCGCTGCCAGCCAGGCGCAGAAGAGGGCGTCCAGCCTGTCCTCCAGCCGTTTCAGCGCGGCACTGGTCTCAGGCAGTTCACACAGCCAGCAGGGGACATTCAGCGCCGGTTGCTGCAGCTGATGCAACAGCCGGACGTACTCCTGCATCTGTTCGCGGCGGTAGCTGAGGCTTCTGCCAGCGCGCGCTTTGTACTCCAGAATGCGGGGCAGGCTGAAAAGGGCCACCATGGCCGCGTGCGGGTACACCTCGAACACCACCCGACAGGGCGCGCGGACAGGCGGGGCCACCACCACGTGTGCGTTCAGTTGCTGTGCCAGCACCCTGCACAGCCGCTCGCCGCGGGGCGGTTCTCCCAGAATCCGGCGGTTAGCGGGGTGGCATCCCGCGTGGTAGCGGGCGAAACGGCGACGCATCTCGCGCTCCACAGGTCGCTCGCCGGTGAGGTTGGGCACCACCAGAGGCGCATCGACGGCAATCACCAGCGTCTGACCGGTGTCTGCTTGCGCAATGGCTGCGGCGATGGCTTCATCGGTTTGCTCGAGGCGAGCCGGGCAGACCTCGGCTACCGTGTCGCCCTCCAGCCGCAGCAGAGCCACCCCCGACGGCTTCCTGTTTCCCCACGCGAGGTCTATGCCTGCAAAGAGCACATCCTGCATGGTTCTATCGCGTGCGCTCGCGGATGTAGCGGATCACCACCGTGCCCAGCGCCCAGTACACCATCGCCAGCACCATCAGCCCGCGGTACCCAGCCCCCATCTCCACCTGCGTGTTGATGGTGTATGCAATGGGACCGGCAATCAGCGGTGCAATCACCTGCGGAAGCGTGTCGGCGATGCCCCACACGCCCATATACTTGGCTGGCTCCTCCTGAGGCAACAGGTTACACGCCAGTGCCCAGTCCACCGCCTGAAACACGCCGAACCCCGCACCGAAGATGCCCACGGCGATGTACACGACGGTCAGGTCCCGGGCAAACAGGAAGCCCATTCCCGCCAGCAGGCAGATAAGGCACGAAAGCGCCAGAATGAGCCGCTTGCTGTAGCGGTCGCTCAGTTTGCCCGCCGGGATGGTGCCCAGAATGCCGGTGATGGTGGACAGAATCATGAAGTTGGTGATGAGCTGGAACGCTTCGTTGCGGTAGCCCAGCGTGTC
>CAKZNX010000042.1 GCA_937132045.1 uncultured bacterium | reverse complement strand
CGCTCCTCGCAATGACACGAGGGCGAAAGGGGATTGCTTCGTCGCTGCGCTCCTCGCAATGACACGAGGGCGAAAGGGGATTGCTTCGTCGCTGCGCTCCTCGCAATGACACCGAAGTATGGAGGGCGAACCTCTCGGTGAGCCGAGTTGACCAAACCAGACCCTCCTTCACGATTGACATCTCGCATCTGATGCGATATACTTAGTATAGTTAATATACTTGTGTGGTGAACTTGCCCTGAAGGGAGGTGTCCAGCATGATGGTTCGCACTGGTGTGGACATCGGCTCCGACACGATGAAGGCGGTGCTCCTCTATGCCGATGGCTCCGTTCAGTGTTACGCTGTTCGGCGCGTGCACGCAAGCCCTCTGGCTCGTGCTCGTGAGCTGTTCGTGCAACTGCTGAACGAGGGTTACGACACCATCCCCCTGGCGCTCACCGGCTCGAGCGGTATTTCGGTGGCAAAGGCGATAGGCGCCACTCCGATCGACGAGCCGGTTGCCCTGACAACCGCTGTGAATCGCTTCTATCCGCAGGTGCGCACCCTCATCGAAATGGGCAGAGAGTGTCAGAAACTGCTGCTGTTCGAGCGGGACGAGCGTACAGGGCGATTGATACTCTCCGACTGCGACATGGGCGACCGCTGTGCCGCAGGCGCAGGTGCGTTTCTGGAGCACATGGCGGTACGGCTGAACTTCGGCAGTATCGAGGAGTTCGCGCAGGTGGCTCTGAACACCGAGAAACCCGCCTCTCTCTCCGGGCGTTGCAGTGTGTTCACCGAGTCCGATATCGTCCACCTGTATCAAAAGGGCACGCCCCGTGAGCGCATCGCCGCCGGTATCCATCAGGCAATCTGCCGAAACTTCTGCAACCGCATCGCTCGTAGTAAGGAGATCCTGCCGGAGGTGGCATTCATCGGCGGGGTGGCGGAGAACCCGGCAATGGTTCGGTTCCTCACGCAGGAGCTGGGAGTAGACCACCTGCTGGTGCCCGAATATCATCGCGAGCTGGGTGCGATAGGTGCTGCGCTGTGCGCCCGGCAACCGGTGAACCTGCGCGACGCCGTCTCGCGGCTGGACGAGCAGATCGCCCGTCCCGTCACCTACTCCAGCGCAGGCGCACTGCGATTCGAGCGGTCTCAGCTGCTGAAAGCGCCCGCACAGGACGGCTTTCAACGGGAAATACCCCTTGCCGCGCTGGGCGTGGATATCGGTTCGGTGTCCACTAAAGCGGCACTGGTAGCCGAGCGCGTTGGTCAGATTGTGGTGCTGGCGAGCTATTATCGTCGCACCGACGGCGACCCCCTCTCTGCGGTGCGCGACACCATCCTGCAAATCCGGCGACAGGTCGAGCAGAAGAGATACCGACTGGGCAGGGTGATAGCGGCAACCACCGGCTCGGGACGCTATCTCACCGGCGACTTCATCGGCGCCGACCTGATACGCAACGAAATCACCGCGCAGGCGAGCGGCACGCTGGCATTCATCCATGATGTGGACACCATCCTCGAAATCGGCGGACAGGACTCGAAGTACATCCGTCTCGATGGCGACGTGGTGGTAGACTACGAGATGAACAAGGCGTGCGCAGCAGGTTGCGGGGCGTTTCTGGAGAAGCAGGCGGCGAAGCTGGGCATTCCCATTCACGAGTTCGGCGAGCGCGCGTTGAAGGCGCTCAGTCCCCCGCACATGGACTGGACGTGCACGGTCTTTACCGAGAGCGCGATGGTGTACTTCCAGCAGATGGGCGTGCCGGTGGAGGAGCTTTGTGCGGCGGTCTGCCTGGCGGCAGTGCACAACTACCTCAGCAAGAACGTGGGCGGACGCCCCATCGGCGAGCGTGTGGCTTTTCAGGGCGCGGTCGCGTTTAACAAGGGCATGGTCGCAGCGTTCGAGACGGTGCTGCGCAGGCGGGTTATCGTGCCTCCTTATCCACACCTCACTGGCGCCATCGGTGTGGCGCGACTGGCGCTGCGTGAGGCTCCTGCCGAATCGCGGTTCCGCGGCTTCGAGCAGGTGGCGGAAGGACGCTACCAGGTGGGTTCGTTTGAATGTCACGCCTGTGCCAACAACTGCGACGTCAACACCTTCCAGATACCAGGGGGGCGCAAGTTCTACTACAACGACCGGTGCGAGCGCTTCGGTGCGGCAAACCGTGTGCGCCACGAGCGGAAGCTGCCCGAACTCTTCGCCGAGCGCGAGGCGCAACTGATGGACGTATACAGCGGTACGGCACCGCAGGGTGCGCCACGCATCGGCATTCCTCGCGTGAGCATGTTCCACGAGTACTATCCGCTCTTCAAGGCGTTCTTTACCGAACTGGGCTTCGAGGTGGTGCCATCCGACAAGCCTAATCGTCATATCGTGCGCGATGGACTCATGACCGCGCACAGCGAGTTCTGCTTCCCAATCAAGGCAGCACACGGTCACGTGCTGAACCTGCTGGAGAAGGGTGTCGACATCCTGTTTGTGCCCGGCATCATCTCCGCCGAACAGCCCGACCCGCATATCCGCAAGGCGCTCACCTGTCCCTACCTTCAGGCTCTCCCTGAACTGCTGGCGACGTACTGTCGCGTGCAGGAGCGCGAGGTGCAGTATCTGGCTCCGCGTCTCCACTTCCAGCGCGGCAAGCGACATCTCCAGCGCGTGTTTACTGCAGTGGCAAGGCAACTGGGCAAAAGCCCCCGCGAGGCACAGCGTGCTCTGGACGTGGGTCTTGAAGCACTGCGAAGGTTCCGACAGTGGCAGAAGGAGCGCGGACGGGAGATACTGGCATCCCTGCGCGACGATGAGGTTGCCTTTGTGGTGGTGGGCAGGCATTATGTGCTGTACGACGAAACGGTCAACACCAACATCAGCAAAAAGATACGCGACATGGGCATCCTGCCCATCCCTCAGGACTTTCTGCCCCTAGACGAGGTGCATGTGTGCGACGCATGGAAGGCAGTCAGTCCGCGGCAGATTCAGCGCCGGCTGGCGGTCGCCCGTCTGGTCAGGCAGAACCCGCATCTGCGAGCGGTGGTGCTCACTTACTTCGGTTGCGGACCGGACTCGTTCGCCAACCCCTTCTTTAAGGACGAGCTGAACGAACCATGCTGTATCCTGCAGATAGATGAGCACACGGCGGATGCAGGCATCATCACCCGGCTAGAGGCGTTCGCAGACACGGTTCGTGCACGCAAGCAGGTGCCGCCTGCGCCTGTCATCCGCGCCTCCTCCATCAGCCCCCAGCGAGTGGGCAACCGGCGGGTGTGGGTACCCTATGCCTCTCCCGGCTCGAGGGTGATTGCGTCGGCGCTGAGGGCCTGCGGTGTAAACGCCGAGCTACTGCCTCCATCACCAGACCCCGCGTTGAAGCGCGCGCGCACTGCCATCACCGAAGACGTGTGCCTGCCTGCCTTCATGACCACCGACGACATCCTGAACCGCGTCAGCCAGCCCGACTTTGACCCCGAGCGCGAGGCGTTCTTCATGGGCAGCAGCGACGGTCCGTGCCGGTTTGGCATGTACCATGTTCTGCAGAAGCGCATTCTGGAGAAGATGGGCTTGCACACCGTGGATATGGTCACGCTGGGTACCGGCGACGAGGGACATGGACTGGGCACGCTCTTTGCGATGATGGCGTGGGACGCACTGGTGGCGCACGACCTGCTTCAGAGGATGCTTCATCGCACGCGCCCCTACGTGCTGAACCCAGCCGACGCCGACGCGATCTACCTCCGGTATCTTGGCGCCATTTGCGACATGTTGCCGGAGCACCGCCGGCGGGTACAGCAGGGCTGGAACGCGGTGCGCTCTCTGCTCAGCACGAAGCATCTGGCGCCGCTTCAGGAGTTGCTCTGGCAGGCGCAGGAGGAGTTTCACCGTCTGCCAAAGCGCGAGGAGCGTCGCCCGCTGATCGGCGTGGTAGGCGAGTTCTACGTGCGCATCCACGAGGGCGCCAATCAGGATGTGGTGCGGCGTATAGAAGCGCTGGGCGGCGAGGCGTGGCTGGCTCCTGCCACCGAGTTCTTTGCCTACGCCAACTGCATCGGCATGTATAACGAGCGCAATCGTTGGCTGGACACCCTGCGTCGCGAGCATCTGGTCAACTTCCTGTCGGCGTGGATCAACCATCGGCTTGCCAAACGCGAAGAGCACACGCTGGCGCAGGTGGTGCACCAGACGCTGGGCGATTACCCCGACATCAGCGCCGATGAGGTAATCCGCCTCGGTTCAGAGTTTGTCCATCCCGATTTCGGCGGGGAGGCAATCTGCAGTCTGGGCAAAGCGGTGGACTTCGCCCGGCGTGGGCTCGCCGGCATCGTGGCGGTGCGCCCGTTCAACTGTATGCCAGGTAATATCGTCGCGGCGTTCACGCGCGAACTGCGCCGTCGCTACGGCAATGTCCCCGTGCTGAACCTGGACTACGACGGATTCGTGGACGCGTCGCG
>CAKZNX010000041.1 GCA_937132045.1 uncultured bacterium | reverse complement strand
GCGCCCAGCACCACGCGCTCGCCGTCGAAGGAGACGGGCTTCATGCTCTTGAACCATGATTCGAACGAAGGCTTGTTGACGCGGTTCCCCAGCGTGCGCATGGCGCGGTCCCACGCGCGGCGCAGTGCCAGCGTGTTTTCGTCTTCGCCCAGATGCAGCTGATCTTCCACTTGCAGCCGGCGCCTCCTTTCTTCGTCCAACGCCGAATTATAGCAGAAACCCCGTGCGAAGACAACGCGAAATTTGTTTATGCCTGCAGGATGTAGACGCCCACGCCGCCCACTCCCGGCACGGCGTGCAGGGGGAAGACCGGAGCGGTTTCGCCGCTCATGAGGTCCAGCGCCATATGGCGATGTTCCCCTGCGTCCACCAGAACCACACCCGTGCCTCCGTCGGTCAGCAAGACCAGCAGGATGTCGTGTGTGGCGGGGCACACCAGCGCCACCCAGTCGGTCAGTCCGCGTGCCTGCACTCGCACCTTCTGCCACAGGCTGGGCTCGGGCACGAAGATGCGGTTGCCGTAGCGACACACCAGCAGGTCGGGGTCGCAGTCCACCCCGGGCGCCAGTGTGGCAATGGAGAGCAGCCAGTGCAGGTAGGCGCGCACGAACATCGCCAGTGCGTGCACGTGGTCGGGGTAAGCCAGCCTGGCGGTGGGGAATCCGCCCATAGGGTCGAGGTATCGGGCGGCGGCGTGCAGTGCCCGGGTGGCGTAAGCGAACCACCGAACGTCCTGTTCCAGCGAGAACGCCCACAGTGCTCCACGCGCTGCCTCGGTGCTGGCGTCCACGTATCCGCCAGTGCTGACTTCGCCTGCCAGCACCTCCCCTGCACCGCCCATCGGCTCGATGTCGCCTTCCAGTTGCCACAGTCGCAGCCAGTGCATTATTTGCACTGCTCCGGCTTTCAGGTTATCGTGCGGATAGGCGCGGTACAGGCGTGCCAGTCCTTCAATCGCGCTGGCGGCAGCGAATACGTCGTGGTGAAGGTCGGGGAAAGGCTCGTCCGGTAGCGCCTTACCGGGTTCCAGCGGTTCACAGCAGTCCTGCAGCAGGAAGTCGGCGAGGCGGTTGGCGGCGTGCATGTATGCCTCGGTCTCGGTAAGGCTGTAGGCAGCGCACATGACGGAAACGATCGCCCCCATCACGCCTCGTGCGCTGCCTCCGTGCACCGTGCCATCGGGCAGGACGCAGGCGCCATCGTAGTTGCCTCGCGCCCCGCGCTTCAGCAGCAGCCACGAGATGCCGTTCAGAGCCACGCGTACGCTCAGCTCGGAGCCGGTGTCGCGGTGCAATAGCAGAAGGTGCTGGAGCAGGCGCGCGTTGCGGTAGAGGTTGAATCGGCGCTGTCCTGTGATGTCGGAACCCTGTTTGCTTTCGTTCACGGTGTCCCAGCAGGCGCCGCTATTACTGCTCTGCGCGTTCAACACCTGAAACTCCATCGCGCTGTTCATGGCGAGGCGCGCCGTCCACACAGCCGACTCTTCGCCCGAGAAGCGGTTCCAGTCGTACAGCGCCTTCGCAGCGGCAAGGGTAAATGCGCTGAAGCGTGCGTCATCGGGCGCCACGCGCAGGACGATCTGGTCCTCCGCAAAGTGGGCGTGCTGGGATGGATTCAGCAGCAGTGCAACCGCGTTACGCACTGCCGTACGCAGTTGCATGGAGGCTAGGGGAGCAGGCTCTGGCGCAAAGAACGAGACACTGTGCTCCACATGATTCACGGCAACCACCTTCCTATCGGCGTATCGCTCCACATGTATCAGCAATTGCAGACTTTGCTGGTGCAGGTTGTTCGTCGGCAGCGTCCACACAAACCGATCTCCCACCTCCTGATGGAGCACGGTCGGGCTGGTGGGATGCAGGGTGACCACCGAGATACTGTGCAGGGGAGTGATGATTAAGCCAGAGGGATGTGGGCTGGAGAAGGTGCGTACAGTCAATTTTTCGGCAGAGATATTATACAAAAACTGCACTGATGCCTGCACCGACCCGTAACTGAGAAAGTGCACCTGAACGCGCAGGTCGCCCGCCGGTTCCTCGCGCAGGAGGATTTCCCAGCGAACCGGAACGCCATCGATGAGGCGTTCATCCCAGAGCACAGCCTCTGCCTGCTGAACGCTGCAGTTGCGAACGAACAGGGCATGATGTTCCTGCGCCGTCACCAGACGGATGGGGGGAAGAGACGAGCTGCTGCCCATCAACGGCACTTCGGTTTGATTCTGGGCGAAGGCGACCCAGAAGGTGCCGTCTGCACGGTGGTAGAGTCGGTAGCTTCCCAGAGTAATGGGTTGGGCTACGTTCGGTTGCGGTGCAGTCTGCGCGTTCATTTCATTATCTGTATCGGAACGGTGAGCTGCACTCCTGCCCGCAACGATACGGGAAGTGGCTGCGATTCTGGTATACTTTCGGGTGACATGCGCGCGCGTCAGCTGCCGATACCACATGAGCACGGAGCATGGATGATATGGCTGGCTCCGCTGGGGGCAGGTCTGGCGGATACGCCATGGCATCCAGTGAAGTCCCTGCTCGTGGCAGCCGTGCTGTTTGCCTACCTTGCCTCCTATTGCCTGTTGCAGGCGCTTCGCCACCCTTCCCAGCGCGTATACTGGCTGAAGTGGGGCGTGGGGTATGGTGTGGTATCCGCTCTGTTTGGGTTGCCGCTGGTACTGTTGCGTCCACTGCTGCTGGTCGTTGGGCTGATGGCGCTGGTGGGGTTTGCCGTGAATGCTTGGTTTGCCCGCCAGCGAAACGAACGCCATCTGCTGAACGATGTGGTGGCAATAGCTGGGCTGAACATGACGGTTATCGCAGGTTATGTGGTGGGCACGGGGAGGCTGGATGCAGAGGCGTGGACACTGTGGGGGTTGTGCTTGCTCTACTTTTTCGGTAGCGCCTTGCATGTGAAGTCGCTGATCCGTGAGCGGCGCAACCCGCTGATGAAACGGGCAGCTGTTGTGTACGCTCTGGTGGCGCCGGTCGTTCTGGCAATGGTGTTCCGACCTCTGCTGGCGGTGGCATATCTGCCGGCGACGGTGCGCACACTGGCGATCCCGCAGGACCACTCGTTCAGGGCGCTAGTGCTCGGTGTGATCGAGATCGTCTGCTCGGTATGGTTTGCCGGGTGGCTGATCGTATGGGCGCGCAACCTCGGTTGACAAATCGCCCTGTCATCCCTCATAATGAGCACGAGAGCTTTTACGCAGGAGGCATGAATGAGCGCAACCCATGTGACAACCGACCAGTTCGACGCCGAGGTGCTGCAGTCCAGCGTGCCGGCGCTGGTGGATTTCTGGGCGGTGTGGTGTGGACCGTGCAAGGCGATCGCTCCGCATGTGGACGCCATCTCTCAGGAGTATGCTGACAGGGTAAAGGTGGTGAAGGTGAACGTGGACGAGGAGCCGGAGCTGGCTCTGCGTTACGGCATCCAGAGCATACCCACTCTGCTTTTCTTCAAGGACGGCAAGGTGCAGGACATGATTGTGGGCGTGGTGCCCAAACAGACCATCGTGCAGAAGCTGGAGGCGCTGCTGTAAACGCATGGCGCGTATCGCCCCGTTCCACGGCGTTCGCTATAATACCGGTGACCTGCAGGAGTGCGTGGCGCCTCCATACGATGTAATCTCCCCGCCGGAGCGTGACAGGCTCCGGCAATCTGTCGATAACGTCACCCATCTGACCCTTCCCGACAACTACGACTCGGCGGCGCGCCTGTGGCGTGAGTGGCAGGCTCAGGGCATTCTGCAAACCGACCCGCATCCCGCCATGTATATGCTGGAACAGCTGTTCACCCACCCGGTCACGGGCGAAGCGTGCCGCCGTCTAGCGCTGGTGTGCCTGATGGCTCTGGAGGAGTACGATTCGGGCGTGGTGTTACCCCACGAGAACACCCAGGCAAAAGTGAAGGAGGACCGTCTGCAGCTCCTTCGCGCCACGCAGGCAAATCTGGAGCCAATCTACGGATTGGTGGAGGGCGACGAGCTGTTCCCTGCGCTGGAAGTGCTGGCGCGCAGTGCACCGCTTGTGGCTGAGGTGCAATATACGGATGGCTGGCATCGGCTCCGGCGAGTGGATGACCCGTCCACGCTGGAGCAGCTGGAAGGACTGGTAGCGACGTCGCGCGTGTGGATCGCCGATGGACATCACCGCTACGAGACCTGCCTGCAGTATCGGCGGGAACGCCGCGCTGCCGAAGGCAACCCCAGCGCACTTCAGCCCTATGACTGGTTAATGATTGCGCTGACGCCGTACGAGGACCCCGGCGTGGTGATACTGCCGACCCATCGGGTGCTGACACAGGCGGAAGCCGGTGTGCTGCAGTCGCTACCTCAGCGGCTCGAGCAATGGTATCATCTGCAGGAGAGCACGCCGGAGGAGTTGCCCGAATTGCTGTATCGGGGAGTGTCACGGCGAGGTTTCGCAGCCGTGCTAAGGGGAGGCAGGGCGTTTGCCGCTTGGCTGAAGCCTCACCTGTCGCCAGCGGAACTGGTGCCCGGCCAGCACAGCGTCGCCTACCGACGGCTGGATGTTGTCGTCCTGCAGTCGCTGGTGCTGGAGCCCATCTTTGGCATCACCGAGCACCATCTGGAGCGCGCGGAGGGCATTCGCTACACCCGCGACGAGCGCCAGGCTATCGAGTGGGTAACGCAAGGCGAGGCGTCCGCCGCTTTCCTGCTGAATCCTCCGACCGTTCAGGAGGTGCGTGATGTGGCTCTGGCTGGCGAGAAGATGCCCCCGAAGTCTACCTACTTCTACCCCAAGCTGTTGAGCGGGCTGGTTCTGCGGTCGCTGTAGCCTGAAATCGGATTACGCCGGAAAGCTCCGGCGGTTTTCCTTACGATAGAGGTGAAAGGAACTCACCACCGCGTCGCGAAACCTATCTGCGGAGCCCAAAACAGGAGCCTTTTTGAATGGACGACATTATCCTCGCCTGCAACGTGTACAGTTACGGTGCCTACCGCCAGCGTGCGTTCGAGCACATGCAAGCCATCGGAATCGCCTACGCAGAGGTGAGCATCGGCAAGCCAGAAGACGCCGAAGCCTGGTTGAGTCAGGTAGAACCATACAGCATTCGCTTCTCCAGCGTCATCTGTCCCTGCGATGTCTCCTCCGATGAAGGCGCGGAGGCATTCGCCGGCATAGTGCAAGCCGTCAGGCGGATGGGCGCGTCCATTGCCTTCGTGAGTGTGCACGCGGGCGAACTGCCACTGCCCGATGTGTACCGCCGACTGCGCCGCATGGGCGACATCGCGCAGGAGCTGGGCGTGAAGGTGGCGATGGAGACCCACCCTGACATGGTCACCAACGGCGACGTCGCACTGGGCACGATGCAGGCAATCGTCCACCCCAACGTGGGCATCAACTTCGACACCGCCAACATCTACTACTACAACGAAGGGCGCGATGCCGCGGACGAGCTGCGCAAGGTGCTTCCGCACGTGTTCAGCGTGCACCTGAAAGACACCAACGGCAAGCCGCGCACGTGGTACTTCCCCACTCTCGGGCAGGGTGTGGTGAACTTCCCCGAGGTATTTCGCCTCCTGCTGGAGCACGGCTTTCGCGGACCGTTCACCCTGGAGCTGGAGGGGATCGAGGGCGAGAACCTGACGGAGGAACAACAACTGCAGCGTGTGGCACAGTCGTACGCGCACGTTCAAGCCATCGTTGAGGCATGCAAGACAGGTCGGTAAGCGAATACCTCAGCTTTGACCGGGTAGCAGCGGATTACGACGCCACCCGCTTCCTGCCAGAGCCGGTGCGGGATGCGGTGGTGGAACAGTTGCTGTCCGCTGCTGCCCTCTCACCCGGGCAGTGGTTGCTGGACGCGGGCACAGGCACAGGGCGGTTCGCGTTGCCTCTGGCGCGGCGCGACGTGCGCGTGCTGGCCGTAGATGTGTCGGTGAAGATGATGCGTCAGCTGCTGAGGAAGCACCCGCCAGCCAGCCTGTGCCTTGCGCAGGCGGACCTGCGGCGCTTGCCGGTGCGAACGCAGTCGGTGGGGGCGGTGCTGATGGCGCATGTGCTCCACCTGATTGCCGACTGGCGCGCGGTATTGCACGAGTGTCGGCGGGTGCTGCGTGGCGGTGGGGGGCTGTTTTTGCTGTATGAAAGCGGCAAGCGCTTTCCCGCTCGGGAGCACTACCTGCAGCTGGCTGGCGAGCGCGGTTTGCTGCGCCCGACCATTGGCGCACCGAGCGCGGAGGTGGTGCTGGGATATGTGCGGGAGCTTGGGGCAACGGTAGAGCTCATCGAGCATCCGTCCCTGCAGTGGCGTGCATCGCGCAGTCACCGTGAGGTGCTGCAGGAGATGGACAAGCGCACCTACTCGCAGATGTGGGAGCTGCCCGACGAAGCGCATCGCGAGCTGATGACGCAGACGCGGCGCTGGGTGCGCGAGCAGTTCGGCAGTGAGGACGCCGTCATCAGCGCCGAGGCGGTGGTGAAACTGTACGCGGTGCGTTTTCCCGACCCGTCGTCACACCCCCACGAATCCTAGCCCCTTGCGCGCCTGTTCAGCCCGGGGATATACTGGAGATGGTAGCAGAAGTGCGAGTTGTCACCCTGAAACTTCGCTGAAGAGGTGCAGGCAGCCATGCCACAACGAAACGTGAGTGCGCCCGAACCGGTCACCCAGGTCACGCCGACTGTCACCCGACTGCATCCTGTGCAGGAACGTGAGCGTGCTTTCCTCATCTACGTCAACTCGGATCCGGAGCTCGACCGCTATGTGGAGGACGAACTGCGTGCACTGTGCGACACTGCCGGTCTGGAGGTGGTGGGCGAGAGCCGACAGCGCCGCACCCGCCCCGATGTTGCTACCTTCGTCGGCAGGGGCAAGGCAGAGCTGCTGTTTCCGCAGGTGCGTGAGCTGAGCGCAGACGTGGTGATAGTGGACGATGACCTGACGCCTCTCCAGCAGCGCAATCTGGAGGACATCCTCAAGACGCGCGTCATCGACCGCACCGAGCTCATCCTGATGATATTCGCCCAGCGCGCACACACCCGCGAGGGAAAACTGCAGGTGGAGCTGGCTCAGCTCACCTACGAACTACCTCGCCTGATGAGCGTCTATACCAAATTCGAACAGCAGGCGGGACACATCGGCGTCAGGGGCGGTCCGGGCGAGACCAAGCTGGAACAGGACCGGCGCAAGGTGCGCGAACGCATCGCCGACCTCCAGCGCGAACTGGAACAGGTGGCGCGTCAACGCAGCCAGCAACGACAGGGCAGACGGCGGTTGCCCTTCCCCTTCGGGGCGCTGGTTGGCTACACCAGCGCGGGCAAGTCCACCCTGCTGAACACCCTGTCGGGCGCTCACATCTACACGGATGAGCACCTTTTCGCCACGCTGGACCCCACCGTGCGTCGCATTGTCCTGCCCGATGGCTGGGGCGTACTGCTGTCGGACACCGTCGGCTTCATCCGCAACCTGCCGCACTCGCTGGTCGCCGCCTTCCGCGCCACGCTGGAGGAGGTTACGGAAGCGGACTTTCTCATCCATGTGGTGGATGTCAGCCATCCACAGTTCGACCTTCAGCGTGAGGCGGTGATGGAGGTGCTGGCGGAGCTGGGTGCGCACAACAAGCCCATCATTACCGCCTACAACAAGGCAGACCTGGTGAGAGACGCCTACCGCCTGCGTCAGCTGGTAGCGGAGACGCCCAACTCGGTGTATATCTCCGCGCTGAAGGCGGAGGGCATCTCCGACCTGATGAATCGCATCCTCGCCACCCTGCACTCCCTGCTTCAGCCAATCAGGGTTCGGTTGCCGTATACGCAGAGCAACCTGCTGGCGCAGTGCTATGAGCTCGGGCGGGTGCACAGTGCAGAATACACGCCGGATGGCATTGTGGTGGAAGCGGAAGTGACGCACGACCTCGCGGACATGCTGAAGCCCTACCGTCTGGCAATTTGAACTTTCTCCCGACCTGAGCGTCTACGATAGGCGGAATGTCAAATCGGCTTGCGCCAGGAGGAAACCACCATGCGACACCTGTGGCTGTGGGCAGGAGTGCTGTTTCTCGCCGCCTCTGCCTTTGCACAGACCCTTACGGTGACAGGCTCTACCGGCTGGGGAGCAGCGGTCAACGAGAACGGCACACCGGGCTTGTTTCGCTATGATGTGAGGAAAGTGATTCACCACGCCACGCAGCGGGAAGTGTTGCAGGGCACTTTCCACTTCGCGACGGGTAACCGCGAGGGCCGTACCGAGGTGACCATCACTCTGGTTCGCGTGGCAGCCTACGCGCAGCGGACTACCGATCAGGGACTGGTAGCGGAGTTTCGGGGTCCGGCGATGCTATCGGTCAGCAGCCCGCGCGGGGGCAAACGGATACTTGGCGAGCTGATGGTGCTGGTGAAGGACAACCGTCCTCCCAACGTGCAGGAGGGCACTGCGGATGCAATCGCCCTGCGGTTCATCTCGCGCGATACCGACAAGCCTTTCGTCTTCCGTGGGCACTTGGTACGCGGTGATATCGTCATCTTCGAGCGTCACGTGGCACGGTAGCGTCTGTGGGGCAACCTCTTCAGGTTGCCCCACGCTTTACTCGTGTTCCGGTGCAGGCGTGCGTGTAGCGGGGTCTACCATCTCCACCACTGGTTTCCCATCGCGGTCGACCCACATTCCGCACGGTCCCCCACCCTCGCTGATGTCGAGTTTGACCTCCGTGCCGTCCATGCGCAGCACCGGATGATAGAAGCGCGCGATTTTCTCGGCGTCGCCCACGGCATAGTGCCCGATGAGCGAGCGGCGGAAGCGATGGGTGGAACGGTTCGGGTAGCTGCCGTGGATGAGCGAGCCGTTGAAGAACAGCACATCGCCCGGCTCCATGACCACCGGCACCACAGGCATATCCTTGGGCACTGGAACGGTGATGTCGGTGAAGCTCTGGGAGGTATCCGCGGGGACGGTGCACAGGATCGGCAAGTCCTGCGTACCGGGAACCACCATCAAACAGCCGTTCTCTTCGTCGCAGGCGTCCAGCGCCATCCACGCGGCGATACAGGTACCCGGCTGTACCCGCAGGTAAAAGTTATCCTGATGTAGTGCCTGTCCACGTGCGCCCGGCGGTTTGAAGTACAGCATGGTCTGCACCGCGTAAGGCTCTTTACCCAGCAGGGTGGTCATGCAGGCGTTCAGGCGCGGGTCAATCATCCACCTCAGGCTCACCTCGTCCCAGCGGTGCATGTGGATCATGCGGGGATACCGTTTCAGCGGGTCGTTGCTCTTCGGGTCCACGCCCTGAAAATCACCGGGATAGGAACCTGCCTCGCGCAGGCGCATGTAGTGGTCGATGTAGAAATCCGCTTCCTCGCGGCTAAAGAGACCGCGCGCGACCGTATAACCGTCTCGACGAAATTGTTCAACATCCTTCGTGGACAGCATCGGTTCACCCCCGGGAGATTGTTTAGTTCGGGAAAATAATATCACGCAGGTCGGAAGTAGTCAACAGGGCTTTTTGCTGTGTTACCGAGCCGTTCCGTGTCATTGCGAGAAGCGCAGCGACGAAGCGACCGCCTCCCGCCCTTGTGTCATCGCGAGGAACGAAGTGACGAAGCAATCTCCCGCGCATACCGCAAACCACAGGGGATTGCTTCGCCTGCTGGCGCAGGCTCG
>CAKZNX010000040.1 GCA_937132045.1 uncultured bacterium | reverse complement strand
AGGCAGACCGCTGTCCAGAATAGCGCTTTCATCCTGTGTCCTCCTAAATCTCCAGTGTGCCTGTTCCCAAGCCCGTGGTGAGGATGAGACGAGTGCTGTCCGGCAAGCCCGGAGAGCTGGTCACGTTCGCCGTCAGCGTGACCGCGACGATGTTATCGCCTCCCTGTGTGAGAATTTGAGCCAGCGTTGCCAAGTTGCCCGTTTCAATGCTGGCGACCAAGCATTGTTCCTCACCCGACCCCTGGACGGCGACCGAATACGTATTCCCTGTGGCGCGGGTGAGTACCAGCGTGCCGGTTACCGAGACGTCAAAGCCTGCCGTCGCCTGGTTGTCGGAGAAGGTGACGTTAAGGCGGAAGTTGCGCAGCGTAATCGTCTGAGGGAGCGTTTCATCGCCGGGTACCTCCACCCGCGCCGACTCAATCCGCTGACAGATAATGAACCGGCGGGCATCGCGGAGGGTGACGTCGGTGCTGGCGTTACCGAAGGTCCCGGTGTAGCTGGCGGAGGCGCCTTTGGTCACTTCACCGTTACGCGAAAGCGGCAGTGACCCAACTGTGAGCTGCATCGTGTCGCCTGCGCCTCGTCCCAGCGGGTTCGCCACCGGCAGGCGTCCCTCCTCTTTCAGCCCAGCGCCGCAGCCTGCCAGCAGCGGTAGCAACAACAGCAACAACCAGATGCCTCGTGACATTTGCCTTAGATACCTCCTAGTAAGAGTGTGGTTCCTGTATCCCTTCTACATTATGGTCAGACCTCCTGCTTTACTTTAGGTTTTCGAGCTAGGCAGCTCGGGGACAACGTGCTTGTGGATAAGCTTGCACGACCTGCCTGCAATAATGCCGGGTACACTGCGTAGCGCGCTAAGGCGGCTTGCTTTGCGTTTTGTGTTCGCCCTGCATCGGTGTTGACAGGTTTAGTAGGGGAAGAGCCTGCAAGCCTCGCAGGAGTTGCGTCGCGCCGGCGCCAAACTCGATCAGGCACTATCAGAGTAGCGAGAAACGATGCCTGAATTCGAATGCGCGTGCGACATACTGGGACTGGGCGTGCTGGCGGTGGACGAACTGCTGTATGTGCAAAGCTACCCACCGCCCGATACCAAGACGCCGGTATTCCACCACGAGAAACAGGCGGGCGGCTTAACGGGCACGGCGCTCGTCGCTGCAGCACGCCTCGGGGCACGGTGCGCCTACGCTGGAATGCTGGGGCGCGATGAACTGTCGCAGTTCGTGGCGGAGACCTTCCGTCGGGAAGGTATCGACCTGACGCACGTCGCGTGGCGTGAAGACGCGCAGCCGGTGCACTCCTTCATCGTCGTGGACGTGACCGCGCACACGCGCAACATCTTTTTCCTGAAGGGCGGCAACACTGGAGCCGCCCCCGACGCTCCCGCGCCAGAGGTCGTCCGAAGCACCCGCGTGCTCTTTGCCGACCACCACGGATTGCCAGGCATGGTGCGCGCGGCGCGTATCGCCTCGCAGGCGGGCATCCCCATTGTGGCGGACTTCGAGCGCGTGGGCGGTGAGGGGTTCGAGGAGCTTCTGCAGCGCACCACCCATCTAATCGTGTCTCGCGAGTTCGCGGAGCAGTTTGCCTGCGGTCAGTCCCTGCCGGAGGCGCTCACACTTCTCCGCCAGCATCCGAATCAGACCGTGGTGGTGACCTGCGGCGCGGAAGGCTGCTGGTATCTGGGCGAAGAGGTTGCCGAGCCGGCGCATCACCCTGCTTATCGCGTTCAGGTGCTGGATACCACCGGCTGTGGAGACGTGTTTCACGGTGCGTACGCGGCGGCGCTGGCAAAAGGCCTGCCGTTAACCGAGCGAATCAGGGTGGCGTCGGCGACTGCGGCGCTGAAAGCCAAGCACTATGGTGGGCAGGCGGGCATCCCCAGCTGGGAACAGGTGACTGCATTTTTGCGTAGCTATACTATGTGCGCAGAAAGGTAAGCAGTCCACGATAGAGAAGTAACCTATCGCGGATTTTCTGCGTCTTAACAGATGGAAAACCTCTATCGCGCGCGACAGAGGAGGTGAGGCAAATGCGGTTCAGGTGGCTGTGGGTTCTGGCGTTAACTCTTCTTGTTCTGGGCACAGTGAGCCCGGCTTACAGTCAGCAGGAAGGCGGTCAAACACCACGCATTACGCTGAACCTTGAGTCGGCAAGCGTGGTGGATGCCCTCAAGCTGCTGTTCCGCTCGGTCGGTTACAACTACACGCTCGACGAGTCGGTGGTGGGCGGATACGTCACCGTTTCGCTGAAGGATGTCACATTCGAGACGGCTCTGCGCACCATCCTGCGCTCGGCGAATCCACCACTAACCTACCGTGTGGACGGCGGGGTGTACATCATCACGCCGCGCGTGGAAACCTACGAGACCACGACGACCGAGACGCTGGTAGAGGATCAGCCGCAGCCTCAGGTGCGTACGGAGAAAATCATGCTCCAGCATCTGGACTCTCTGGCGATCGCCCAGCTGCTTGGCGGTAATGCCATTGCGCTGAATCAGACCGGCTGGACCTATAGCGGTGGCGGCTACGGTGGCTTCGGCGGCGGTTGGGGCGGCTACGGCGGCTTCGGCGGCGGCTGGGGCGGCTATGGCGGCTTCGGCGGCGGCTGGGGCGGTAGCGGCTGGGCTGGCGGCGGTTGGGGCGGCTATGGCGGCTTCGGCGGCGGCTTTGGTGGCCTCGGCGGCTGGGGCGGTGGCCTTGGTGGCTGGGGCGGTGGCTTCGGCGGCTGGGGCGGCGGCAACTGGGGCGGTGGCTTCAACCGAGGAGGTTGGGGTGGCGGCTTCGGCGGCTGGGGCGGCGGCAACTGGGGCGGCGGTCGCGGCGGGGGACGCGGTTTCTAACTGCTTCCCACCATCTGCGCCCGCGTGACCATAGCAAAACGCCCGCAAACTCCATCCAGAACCCGATGGGCACCGGATGTGCGTTCCGGTGCCCTTTTCGCTGTGCTGAGGCGAGCTATTCGCCCAACCGCCACTCCAGAATGCCCCCCGAGAAGCCCTCCTTCAGCTTCACCTCGATGCGGATGGCAATCGCCTCCACCGGTGCGAACTCCACGCGGTTGAACGTATCTTTGCGCGTCTCGTCTTTCTGGCGGGTCTGCACCGGACGCCACTGCGTGCCATCGAACCACAGCACCCGCCACGACTCCGGCAGGCGGCACTGCCCTCCCACCGGTTCGTCGTCAAACCAGTACACCTCGCAGTATGAAACCCTGCGTGGCTCGTTAAACACATACTGAACCCACTCAGTGCTACCAATGTGATCCCACCAGGTGAAGCGGGGGATGGATGTATCGGAAGAGGACGATGGTATCTGACCGTCGTTCAGGGCAAGCAGAGTGTCTGCGTACCAGCAATGCGAAGCCTCGGCGCGTACCGTCGCGCCCGTTTCCTGCCAGACCTTTGCCCCGGCTCCTTCCCCAATCTGGGGAAAGGCGGATACCCGCAACCGCGCACAGCCCATCGGGATCAGGGTGAGTTCCTCCACCGGTTCGTCGGAGCGCACAGGCGAATCCTGCACCTCCCCAATCAGCCCGTTTGTCTCCAGTCGCCACTGGGGGATACGTTTGCCTTTTGCCTTCAGCAAGATAGGGGCGTTTTCCGGCGTGAACGGCTGATCGGCAAGCTTGCCAGGCTTCTTCACCACCTCGAAGGAGCGTTCGGGGTTTGCCGTGTCCACAATCAACCCGTAGTTCCATGATGTGGTGGGAAAAACCTCGTACGCAGAGAAACGGTCGGTTCCGCCATAACGCTGCCATCGCTCTCCAATCAGCAGGGAAAACGCCAGCGGTCCCCGGTGCACCGAGACGGTGTGGCGGTTCTTCTCCCACACTTTCACGTGCA
>CAKZNX010000039.1 GCA_937132045.1 uncultured bacterium | reverse complement strand
TGCCTTCAGGCAGGCGAAGCAATCCCCTACGGTTCGCGTAAGTGGAGGAGATTGCTTCGTCGCTGCGCTCCTCGCAAGAACACGAGAGCGGTGTAGTAGGCAGCCTGCTTTCCCACAGACAAATCTAACTCCTGCGGGCGACCATGAGCGAACGAGAACCCAACCCCCAGCGAGGGAAGGGGCGTCGGCGCTTCTCCCCGAGTCGGGGCGAGGTCTGGAGAGGGGTTTTGAAGGCGCCGGCAACAGCCTTTCTGCGAAGGATGATTGAAACATCCTCGTACGGGGTTGACAAAGCAGATAGATATATGCTATACATAAAGCAGACAAGGTTGTCTCCTCTGTATAACGGCAGACGCAGGCGTCTCTCATCCAGTAGGATGGCGTGGGTCCGCCGTTTTTTGATTCCGCAGGGTCAACGACGGTCATCGCGCACTGCAGCGAATGGCTTCCTCGCGACGCCGCGACAGGAGAGGCGTTTTGCCGCTCCACGACACTTCCCGTAAACACATCAAATCTTGTTTCAGGAGGTACATGGATGCGACGTTTCGTGCTGAGCGCGGCGTGCGCGCTGTGTGTCATCGCGGCAGTGCACGCGCAGGACAAACCCGCCGTCGAGGTCAGCGGACTGCTGGACGTGTACGCGGGCTACAACTTCAACAACCCGCCAGCGGGTGGTAACCAGAACGTGGTACGCGCGTTCGACCAGAAGTCCGGCTCGCTGGAGCTGAGCTTGCTGGAAATAACGGTACAACAGGCGCCACAACCAGTGGGATTCACGGTGACTCTGACGACGGGCAAAACGGCGGATCTGGTGCACTACAGCCTCGGTGAGGATAGGTACAAGTTGTTCCAGCAGGCTTTCATCAGCACGCAGGTGGGCAACTGGACCGTGGACGTGGGCAAGTTTGTCACCTCGCTGGGCGCGGAGGTCATCGAGTCCAGCGCCAACGACAACTACTCCCGCTCCCTGCCCTTCATCTACGCCATCCCCTTCTATCACACCGGCATCCGTGCAAGCACCACCATTGCCGAGGGATGGACACTGCAAGCCAGTGTGGTGAACGGCTGGGACATCAGCGAGGACAACAACGGCAAGAAGGGCGTGCAATTCGCCGTCGGCTACAGCAATGACAACCTCACCTTTCTGCAGAACGTCATCACCGGCGACGAGTCGCTGTCACCTGCAAGCGGTGCCCGTACCGTCTTCGACACGGTGCTGTTCTACACACTCGGCGCGGACAAGTTCGGGCTGAACTTCGATTACGGTGACGACAAGTCCGCCTCCGCCAAGTGGACAGGCTTCGCAGTGTACTACAAGCGCTCTCTGCCCAAAGACCGCGCGGTCGCCATTCGCTACTCCTATCTGGACGACAAGGACGGCTTCCGCACGGGCGCGGTGCAGAAACTCAGCGAAGTGACTTTCACCTACGAGTATCCGGTCGGTTCCGCAATCAGCCGCTTCGAGGTGCGCTTCGACTCCTCCAATCAGCCGTTCTTCCTGGACGCGGGGGGAAATGTCACCAAGAAGCAGCAGTTCACCGTGATGTACTCGCAGGTGTTCCGATTTTAAGGAGGTGCCCCCATGCGGACTCTAGAAGCTCTTCTGGCGCGACGCGCCATGCTGTTCGGAGGGGTATGCGCCCTGCTTGGCGTTACCGCTCTGCGGGTGTGGGCGCAGGACAACCCCTCTGTGGAGGAGACGCTGACCAACCACAAGATGCTGCTGGACACCCTGTGGGTGATGGTGGCGGCGTTTCTGGTGTTCTGGATGCAGGCAGGTTTTGCCTACGTGGAAGGCGGTTTGACCCGCGCGAAGAACACCAACAACATCATGATGAAGAACCTGATGGACTTCTCCATCGGTTCGGTGGCGTTCTGGGCGGTGGGATTCGCCTTCATGTTCGGCGACGGCAACGGCTTCATCGGGCTTAGCGGCTGGTTCCTGACCGGCGCTGACAACTCACCCGCTACCGGCGACGCCTATCAGGGCGTGTACAGCGCGCTGAACTGGACCGGCGTGCCACTGTTCGCCAAGTTCATGTTCCAGCTGGTGTTCGCCGCCACCGCCGCCACCATCGTGTCGGGAGCGATGGCTGAACGCACCAAGTTCAGCACCTACCTCATCTACAGCTTCGTGGTGACGGCGTTCATCTACCCTGTTGTCGGTCACTGGGTGTGGGGCGGCGGCTGGCTGGCACAACTCGGCATGTGGGACTTCGCTGGCTCCACCGTGGTACACTCGACGGGCGGCTGGCTGGCGCTCATCGGAACCATCATGCTGGGACCGCGTATCGGCAAGTATTCACGCGAAGGCAAGCCGCTGGCGATACCGGGACACTCCCTTCCAATGGCAGCCCTCGGTGTGTTCATCCTGTGGCTGGGATGGTTCGGGTTCAACCCCGGCTCCACCATGGCAGCCGACGCTTCCATCGGGCAGATTGCCCTGACGACCAACCTGGCAGCTGCTACCGGCGCTATCGGCGCGCTGATAACCTCTTGGATTTTGCTGAAGAAGCCCGACGTCAGCATGACGCTAAACGGCGCGCTGGCGGGGCTGGTTGCCATCACCGCGCCCTGTGCGTTCGTGTCGCCGCTTTCTGCGGCGATTATCGGATTGCTGGGCGGTATCGTGGTGGTGGTGTCGGTGCTTCTGCTTGACCGCGCCAGAGTGGATGACCCGGTGGGTGCGGTGTCGGTTCACGGCGTATGTGGCGCTCTGGGCACGCTGGCGCTGGGACTGTTCGCGCAGGAAGGCTACGCTCCTGCGGGTACCACCGGCAACGGCTTGTTGTTTGGTGGTGGGCTGAAGCTGCTCACGGCACAGGCGATCGGAGTGGTCTCCGTCCTGGGCTGGTGTGTGGTCACAGGGCTTCTGCTGTTCGGTCTGTTGAAGCTGACGGTTGGCATCCGCGTCTCGGCGGAAGAAGAGATCGCGGGGCTGGACATCGGCGAGCATGGTATCAGCGCCTACCCGGACTTCGTGCTAGCCACACCCGGACAGTTCAGCGTGACCAGTGGCGCTCGCCCCAGCCCTTCCGTAGGAGCGCCCGTGATGACGCCGTCGCCGAAAGCGTCAAGTGAGACCAGCACTTAGGCAGGAGGTATAGCACCATGATCAAAGTGGAAGCGATTATCCGTCCACAGAAGCTGGACGATGTGAAAGCCGCTCTGGACGAAATCGGCATCGCCGGTATCACCGTCACCGAAGTGCACGGTTCGGGCAGGCAGAAGGGCTACACGCAGACCTACCGGGGCGCGGAGTACACCATCAACCTGCTACAAAAGGTGAAGATCGAGGTGGTGGTGCCCGAGTCCGAACTGGAACAGGTGGTGCAGGCGATTCAGGATGCGGCACGCACCGGCGAGATCGGTGACGGCAAGATTTTCCTCATCCCCGTCGCTGATGCCATCCGCATCCGCACCGGCGAGCGCGGCGATACCGCGGTGAAGTAGAATCCAGGGTCTGGACGAAGCCCCCTGTCAGCCGCTGTCTGGCGTTTTAGGCTTGGCAGGGGGTTCTCGCTCTCCATGGCATGGTGTCATTGCGAACCTGCACCAGCAGGCGAAGCAATCCTCTGTGGTTTGCAGTATGCGCGGGAGATTGCTTCGTCACTTCGTTCCTCGCAATGACACGGAACGGCTCGGCGGGGGTTCCTCGCCCTCCAGAGGCAGTGTGTCATTGCGAGCCTGCGCCAGCAGGCGAAGCAATCCCCTGTGGTTTGCGGTATGCGCGGGA
>CAKZNX010000038.1 GCA_937132045.1 uncultured bacterium | reverse complement strand
CCTTGCACGCACGCATGATGTACTTGAACCTATCCTGTAGAGACGAGGTGTATCCCATGAGAAGACGCAGGCAGGAAGAAAACTGGCACAGCATACCCGCCAGAGCCTATCATCTGCACGAGTGGACATTGCAGCTGAAGACCTCTGGCAACCCGTTCGCTCCAGCGGAGAACGACGTGGTAGCGGAGGTTCGCCTCCCCGACGGCAAAAGCATCCGTCAGCCAGCCTTCTGGGACGGCGATAGCGTGTGGAAAGTTCGGCTGACACCGCTGCGTTCCGGGCGCCTCCGATGGCGTATCCTGAGAAACGGACAACCGGTGGAAGTGCAGGCGGAGGTGGCGGTGAAGCTCATATCGCCGCAGGCAATACAGGGATTTGTGCGACGCCATCCTCGACTCCCTCACTTCGTGACCGACAGAGGCAAGGTGTTCTTCCCAATTGGACAGAACGTGGGCTGGCGAAGCCCTGGCGTGGACTATCCCGATACGTTCGCACAGATGGGTCAGGAGGGCATGAACTGGGCGCGTGTATGGCTGTGCCACTGGGACGGCAAGAACCCCGACTGGGTCATGGGCAGGCGTATGGAGATCGGCTGGCTGGACATGGAGGTAGTACGCCGGCTGGAGGAGATTGTAAACCTCGCCGAAAAGCACGGCATTTTCATCCAGCTGGTTCTTCAGCATCACGGGCAGTACTCGTCCACCACCAATCCCAACTGGCAGGAGAACCCCTGGAACGAACGAAACGGGGGCTTTCTGGCGTCGGCGGAACAGTTCTTCACCCATCCGCGTGCGATGGAGCTGACGCGCGACCGCTACCGGTACTTCGTGGCGCGTTGGGGATACTCGCCACACATTCTGGCGTGGGAGCTGTTCAACGAGGTGGAGTGGACAGACGCTGCGTCCGGCGGCAAGTGGGACACGATTGCCCAATGGCATCGCCAAATGGCAGGCTTCCTGCGTTTCCTGGACGTGCACAAACATCTCGTTACCACCAGCTCCGCGATGCACGTCGCCTCCCTATGGACGGATATGGACTGCTATCAACCCCATTACTACGTGCCGGACATCGCGGGCACTCTGCTGGAGATGCATCCACACCAATGGAGCAAGCCTATCTTCATCGGCGAGTGGGGCGGCGCGAACCCCAGGCAATGGGGCGACGAAAACGTGCTTCGGCAAGGGCTGTGGGTTGGCGTGATGCGCGGACTGGCGGGTGGTGCGCAGTGGTGGTCGTGGGAGGTCACCGAGGAGCGGAAGTGGTACAGTCGCTGGGGGTCGCTGACCCGGTTCCTGAGGGTGGCAGGCTTTCCCACAGACCGCGTCTGGCAACCCATATCGGCACTGCTGCTGTCCGATGCGCGGGCAGCATACCGGTTCTCCCCGGGCGGCGGTTGGGAGAGCACGCAGAAATACCGCTTCGTGGTTCCCAATGATGGCTCCCCGGTGGAGGGACTCTCTAAGCTCTCTCGCTTTGTGCAGGGAGAGTCGCACCGCACGATGTTCCAGCAACCGGTGGTCTTGGAAGTGAACTATCCCGCCGATGGCACTTGCACCGTACTGGTCGGGACGGTGGCGCGCAGTGGTGCTGCGATGACGGTGAAGCTGGACGGTCGTACGGTGATTGAGGAGACTTTCCCTCCCGCCCAGCGCGACACCGGGCTCAACAGGGAGTTCACGTTCGCTGTGCCAGCAGGCAAGCACACCATCTCCATCTTTAACCCGGGTGTGGACTGGTTCACTCTCGATAGCGTGACGCTATCGCCCTACGCCCCGCCGAGCAGGGTGGCAGCCTGCGGCGACGGTCAGAATGCAATGTGGTATCTGTGGCGTGAACAGCCAAACGAGGCACTCATGACGCTCAGGCTATCGGACATCAAGCCGGGCAGGTACCGGCTGGTCTGGTGGGAACCGACCGCCGGGAAGGCAATGCACAACCAGCTGGTGACAGTGAAGGCGAGCACACTGGAGGTAGCGGTGCCCGCGCACGAGCGGGACATCGCAGGCTGTCTGTTTCCTGCAGGGCGCCGAGTCAGCCTGTAAGCGGGGTTCTGTGCCCTGCCCATGCGGACAGGCGGCGGCTATCTCTCTGGGGCGTCGGTCACCCGACACCTCTAGCGGCTGTACCCGGAGGCTCAGCGGGCGCACCTCACTGCCTCCCTATTCAGCCTTGCTCCCGATGGGGTTTGCC
>CAKZNX010000037.1 GCA_937132045.1 uncultured bacterium | reverse complement strand
GAGGCTTTACGCTGATTGAGCTGCTCGTGGTGATCGCGATTATCGCGATCCTGGCAGCTATTCTGTTCCCCGTGTTCGCTCAGGCGCGCGAGAAGGCACGCCAGGCGGCTTGCCTGACGCACTTCAAGCAGGTGGGAACAGGTATCATGATGTACCTGCAGGACTTTGACGAGGTCTTTCCACACAACCGTACGTGGGGACCAACTGGAGCTGTCGTGATGAACTGGAAGTATCGCATTCTCCCCTACATCAAGAACCTTCAGATTTACGAGTGCCCGAACGCCCGCGCGCAGATCTCTCGTATGGTGGGAGACCCCAATGCATGGCGAGGCTCGGCAATGGATGAGACCTGGGCACACTGTCATCCTTCCTCGCAGTGGTATCGCAATGACCCCTTCTGCAGTATCCCGCAAAGCCAGAACCTCTGGTTCCCACGCGGGTACACCGTGAACGGCGCCGTGTTCCAGACGGGCGTGCAGCTGGACTCCAACGGCGTTGCCGTTGCGGCTACTTACCAGCGCAACCTCGCAGACCTCGACGTGCCCGCCGAGACCATCTGGTTGCAGGATGGTCGCAACTTCGAGCCGGACACCGGACCGTGGGTCATAGCACGCTGCTGGTGCAACCCTCCGGGTGATCCG
Organism: uncultured bacterium; assembly: GCA_937132045.1. GTDB lineage: Bacteria > Armatimonadota > HRBIN16 > HRBIN16 > HRBIN16 > HRBIN16. The sequence continues at coordinate 5,284 of CAKZNX010000037.1, read as the reverse complement.
TTCGGTGGTGATGTGCCGGAACCGAATTCGCCCTGTTTGAACGGCGCCATCCGCCAGTATGGGTGGCTGATCAATCACCTGAAAGGCACACACTTCGTGTTCGCCGACGGTCACGTGAAATGGACGCGCATCCCCGCAGCCATTGGGGCGAACTTGTGGAAGTGGCACTGCTTCCAGCGACCGAGTGAGAAGACCTTTGCCGGTGGCGAGAACGTGCGCGATTACGACCCGTCCGGCTGCCGCCAGCCCGACGCCGCGACCTGCCGCACTATCGCGAGCATTCTGGTGGCTGCGGAATACAAATAGTTCCTGAGCCGTCGTCATCATCCGCGCCGGCAGAGCTGTCTCTGTCGGCGCTTTATTTCTGGCGGCGGGCACGCCTCTTGGCATTTAGCAGCTTGCCGATCTGCTCGCTGGAAGAAGATGGTGCAGACCCGGCTGACCGGCTTGGCGTCGGCTCCACCAGAGCGTCCTGTTGCCCACCTTCCGCCTCGCCTGACGGGCTGGAGGCTGGCGCATATCGCTCCCGCAACCGCTCTTTGCGCTGCAGAAGCCGTCCCGTAGTGGAGACAGATGACGGAGCCGGTCGCGCCAGATGAAGGCGTATCCACACGCGCCGCCAGGCGTTCTGCCACTCGGGCAAGAGCTCTGCCTGCCACACGATTCGTCGCAGGGCGATGTCCAACGGCAGAAGCAACAGCGCCACAAACAGCAAGGGGATACTGGCTTCGGAGGGTACCCGCACCGGGGCGCGTTCCGAGCCGAACACCTCCTGCGGGGTGGGCTGGCGCTTGCCGCCGGTCAGGCGGGCAATCTGCTCCAGCAAGCCCCCGTTGCTCTTCAGGTCGCGGTACTCGGGCGAGTAGGCGACGGTATCGGTGCCGATGTTTGTGCCAATCGTGCCGTTTGGTCGGCGATACTGCACCGACACAACGTAGGTACCGTAGCTGCGCGCGTCGAAGGCGGCTTCGTAGCGTGATGCCCCCGTTTGCGACAGCACCAGCGGCACTACCGCACCCGCTGGAGAAATCAGCTTGGCAGAGAGAGACTGCCTGTCCTCGCCCGTCTGCAGAGCCAGCAGGTCCACCGCCACGTATCCCTTTCCGCCAGAGATACTCACCTGCGTGCGCACGTCCTCGGCGGGCAGACTGCGCAATATCGTGCGGACGGCGCGTGCCGCAAAAAGGGGAAAATCGCCCCACTTCACCCACTGAGCGCACCATTTGGCTCTGCCGTCAGAGGTGAACGCCATACTGCGCCCCACGCCATACTGCCACATAGCGAATATGGGGTCGTCTTTGTGCGACAGCAACCCCAGCCGTGCACCGGGCTTGGCGGTACTCGTGTTGTAGCCTAGCAGGGGCGGAGAACCCTCCCAGCCGATGCCGGAGACAATCTCGTCGCCCGTGTATCGCACATAGAACGGTTCCTCGATATACTGCGCCTTGCTGGCGATCATCGCCTCTTTGGTGAAAATCTGCGGCAGGTTCGCCATGCGGTCGGTGAAGTAGTAGCGTCCCCCGCCTGCCCTCGCCAGCTGCTGAAGGAACGCCTCGTCCTTGCCCTTGCCGAAACACACCACCGTCACCGTGATGCCCGCCTGTCGCAGTTGCCCGGCAAGCGGAATAGCGCCTTCCTGGTCGTCACAGTCATCGCCGTCGGCAAGCACGATCATGTGCTTCAGCTTCGCCCGACTGGTTTGCAGAAGCTTTGCCCCTGCCTCCATACCGGGGCGCACGTAGATGCCTCCACCGCCCGGCTGGAACGCCGCAATAGCGCGAAGTATCTGCTCCTTTTTTTCCCCGACGCGCCACATCGGCACCACCGCCCGGCAGTCCGACCCTGCAGCAATCACGCCCACCTCATCCTGCGGGGTGAGCAGGCGCACAACTGTTGCCGCCGCGCGGTTCGCCAGCTCCATCTTGGTGGTTCCGCCCTCCGGCATCGCCATACTGCCGGAATCGTCCACCACCAGCACAATGCCTACCGCCGGGTAGGAATGATACTTGCGCACGTCCATTGACACAGGCAAAGCGTCCTCGATCGGCGTTTCGAAGTAGCCGCCCGCCCCGAAGCTGTCCTCACCACCCACCATCCCCAGACCGATGCCCAGCTCACGTGTGGCAATCTGCAGAGCGCGCATGGTGGGCACAGTCAGCTCGTAAGCGGGCACGTTGTGCAGGACGACGGCATCATACGCCTGCAATCGCGATACCTGTGCGTCCATCCCCTGCGGACCGACCACATCGACGCGGATGCGCTGGCTACGCACCGCCTCCGAGAAGGGCGCCGGCTTGCCGGTACCCGTCACATACAGCACACGCGGCACGCCCTGCACACGCACGTAGCCAGCCCCACGGTTGTTCTGCGGGTATGTATCGGTGGAAGCCATCAGGGAGACCTGATAGCGGTACTGTCCGGCAGAGTCCTCGCGATGGCTGAGACGGATCAGGTTCTTGCCGGGCGTCAGCTCCACCACCTGAGACTTCACCGGCTGACCGTCCTTCAACAGCAACAGCTCCGCCGGTTGTGCGAGGGTGGACTGCACCCACACGCGCAGGCTGAACGGCTCGCCCTCTTTCACCAGCGTCGGCAGCTGCACACGCTCCACCAGCGCTTCGGTGGACACCTCGCGCCAGAACGGCACCACATGCACCTTCACGCCGCGGCTTGCTGCCTGCAGTGCCTGCGCAACGGTGTCGCCTGTGTTGGCGTTGCCGTCGGAAAAGAGCACAATCTGCTTGCCCGCGTTCTCAGGGAACGCAGCAAGCGCCAGGCTGATAGCACGCCCGATATCGGTCATCTCGGGGGAACTGCTGGGGGGAATGCGCGCGACATCGGGGCGGGCAGTGAGCGGTGTGGCAATCTGCGGGTCGCTGCCGAACACGATCAGCCCAGCCATGTCATCTTCGCGCATACCGCGCACAGCGTCGCGGATGAACTGCAGGGCAGAGTCGCGCTGTTGCGGGGGCACGCTGGCGCTGCCGTCCACCACAAAGAACACCGCCTGTGCTGTGGTGGTGTGCACCCAGCGGACACCTGCCAGCGCGAAGACCACGAGTGTCGCCAGCAGGAGCCTCAGCCACAACGAGGCGCGCATCTGCCAGCGAGGCAGAGCAGCAAGGCTGTGACGGTGCACCCACCAGAACACGGGCAACACCGCCAGCAGCGCCAGCATCCACGGACGTGCAAACTCCACAGGCATGGCAAATCATCCCCGCGTCTGCAGGGCGCGCTCGCATTCCCGACGGAGTTCCTCCAGCGCACGTTCGCGTTCGGGCGTACGCGTCATCGCCTGCGCCATGGGATTGTTCTCGAGAGCGGAGCGGTCAGCATCCAGAATCTGCAGGGCGCGCCTGTACAGCTCGCGCACCTCGTTGGGTTTGCTGCTGGAGCGTGTCAGTCGTGCCAGCCCCGCGTGGGCGAAGGCGAAGTCCACCTCCGGCAGCTCCGGCACAGCGCGCACCTGCCCGTAGACGCTCTGCTCTATCTCCAACATCCGCCGGTACACCTGCTCTGCTTCCTCACGCTTGCCCAGCCGCTCCAGTGTCGCGCCCAGCTCCACCATCACACGCAGGGCGTGAGGGTCGAGTTGCAGGGCGCGGCGGTATGCCTCCACTGCCTTCGCCGGGTCGGCCAGCACGTCGCGATACAGGTTGCCCAGATGATACCACGTTTTGGCGGTGGGCATCAGCTGCGCGGAACGGCGAAGATACTGCTCTGCACCGCGCGCGCGGGAAGGGTCACCGGAACGAGCCATGCCCAGATACAGCGTCCCTAAACTGAGCGCGTGGTCGCCGTTCCACGGCTCCCAGTGGAGGGCGCGGAGGTAGCCTTCGTCGTCCACCATTCCCTGCGATAGATTCCAGCCGGAGCGGTTTGCGCTCAGCGCGCCCGCCACACGAAAGGTGAGAACTGTAAGGGCGACGACAAGCAGGAGTGCGTGCGCAAGGAGGAGTGCTCTCACCCCCTGTCCCTCTCCCCGCGTCGGGGAGAGGTCGGGAGAGGAGCTTACCGTCAACGCCAGCAAAACGCCCACCACCGCCCAGAAGGTGGACAGGCAAGCAAATATCGACCAGTCGGAATCGATCAGGTTACGCGCCAGACCGGCAGCGACGGCTCCCGCCAGCCCTGCGCGCAGAACACGCGCATCCCACCCGTCCACTACCGCGAAGGCGTTGCGCTCACGCCTCAGCACCGTCCATGCCAGCGTGCCCAGCGTGCCCACCAGCAGGATCAGAGCAGGCGCCCCCGCTTCCGCCGATAGCTGCAGGTAGCTGTTGTGCGCCAGGCGCGTGAAGCCCACCATCGCGTAGCGCGGATAGGCAATCTCGTAGGTGCCCAGTCCCGTGCCGAGCATGGCATTCGCTTGCGCCATCGCCAGCGTGCCTCGCCACGTCCACACCCGGAAGCCCCCGGAGTGCTCGCGCGCCTGCACAGGCGGATTCGTCACCCGCTGGGTGAGCGGTCGCGCCAGCGCACCCGCCGTGATCAGCGTCAGCACACAGAACAGCCCGAACAGCGCCAGCGTCTGCCTGCTCCACGCCCGCGCGAGCGCCATCCAGCCTGCCATCACCGCCAGCGCCAGCACCGCACTGAACACACCGAAGCGTGAACCGGTCAGCAGGATCGCCGCCATCTGCAGATAGGCGCCGAAGCCAGCAAGCCACCGTCGGCTATGACTTCCAGAGGGGGCAGGAGGCGCAGTCAGCGCCAGCGCCAGCGTGACGGGCATGGTAAGGCAGAGATAGCCCGCAAGGAAGTTGGGATTGAAGAAGGTGCCGAACACCCTCCAGTTGGGCACGTCGCGCACGTTTTCGGCGTACTCGCGCAGCGCCAGCGCACCCGTCAGCGTGCCTGCTACCGCCATCGCTGCCAGTACCACCAGCACGCCGTCGCCACGCCTTCGCGAATAAAGCCACGCCACTGTCAGCGCCACCGCCCACCAGCTCCATGCCACCACCGTGCCCCATCGATAGACGGACGTGAACACCGACGCCAGCAGCCACGCGAGCAGGAGCGTGGCAAATACCCGCGCCGAGCGGGGCACAGCGTCTGTTTCGCGTGTGCGTGCAAGCCACTCCCAGCCCACCGCCGCCAGCCCCAGCAGGGCAATCAGCCAGACCGCTACCGATAACATCGAACCGCCGGCGAAGAGCGCTGTTATCACACCGCGCAGTGATGGCTCCACAGGCTCACTGCCTACCTCCAGCCTTCCTGCAGTCAGCGGCGCCAGCACAATCGCCAGCGCCAGCAACCATGTGGATGGTGAAACTGCCTTCCA
>CAKZNX010000036.1 GCA_937132045.1 uncultured bacterium | reverse complement strand
TGCAGACGATTTCAAACATCCCCGCCACCCCGCGTACGCCGAGGATGTGTGAAAATCCGTCGCCGACAACCAGAAACGCTGTAAAGAGCTCTTTCAAACCGCTCTCCCCGAAGCGGGGAGAGGTTTCGAATTCCCCCTTCCCGCGTCGGCAAGGGGGTTGGGGGGATAGGCCTCGTCTTTTTCCAACAACCTGAGCGACTGAAAGGGGTGCTGGCAAGGTCTGAACGCCTCTGGAAAACGGCGTCGAGGATGATTACCTTTGCAGCTCGGGGCGAGCTGCCAGATAGAACCAGTAACAGGCGGCGCGCACGCTGGTCTGGTTGAAACAGTTCTCATTCATCAGCGGATAGATGGCGAAGTCGATGTACTGCTCATAGACGGGCCAGGTGTACCAGTTGGGATGCATCTTTGTCGGTCCAAAATTGAGCACCCAGGTCTGCACCCACTCGTTAGCTTCCCGGGCCATGGGAGCCGCTTCGTTGCCCTGTCCATACGGAATGTGCCCCCGTATGAGGTCGGGCTGCTGACCGGTAACCAACGCATCTACGATGAAGTAGAAGCGCTGGGAGCGTATTCCAACGCCCGTACAGTAGGAGAAATTGTCCGGATTGGCGCCGAGGCAAAAGTGGCTTCCCTGCACAGCAGCGGCGAGATACCTGGTGTCTCGGGAAAGCTCGTACGCGTAAATCAACGCCATACCCCCACCACCGGGCACACTGAGGTAGGTGCAGGGTCCGATAAGCGGCAGGTCGGTGCGAGCACCGGTGATGACATCAAAGGCATTCTTGCGGCTGAACGCGATAGCATGGTCGGCGTAATCAAGGATGCGTTTCCTTGCCCGCTGTTTGAGACGCAGATCTCCCTGCCCCTGCGGCAGACGGGCATAGGCGAAATTTGCCGCAGGTTGGTCCATGTAGTGGTTCCACCGATCTTCAGGTAGCTCTGTGCTCTGCTTGAATGCAGTATCGTACGCCGTATCGCGAGTGGCTGCGAAGAGCTCGACTGCTGCCAGAGCGCGCAGGTTCCGTACCTTCTGCGGAAAGCTCGGGTCGTAACGAAGTACCTTCTGATAGGCGGGGTCGTCCGCTCGATTATGTGCCTCAGCCCATTGCCACGCTTTCACCGCTGCGGTCAGGTAATCGTGTGCTTGCTGACGATTGTAGCGGCTCAGGACGCGAAAAGCTTTCGCTGCGCAGGCAGCAAAGAGGTAAGTCGTCTCATGGTCTACGTCGTACACCCCGGCATATTTGATCATCCAGCTGGTTTCACCGGGGTAGCACCCCCAGCCGTCACCGTATCCGCCCCGCACCGCGCCGTCCGCTCTTTGTAGACGACGCCATAGGGTCATCTGCCAGAGCGCCTCGTCAAGGATGTCCGGCAGGCTGTTCTGGCGTTCCGACGTGGGCAGGTGGTTCAGACGATACCGCTCGAAGGAACGTGGGTTGAGATCGTAGAGGTTCAGGAGATCGTACGTGGCGCTGAGATGGTGTCCCATCGTGTCCCAGTCGCCTGCATCCTGGTAGCCTCCCCAGATTCCTGTGACACGCTCAAGCCGCTTACCGTCGCGTGTGAGCTCAATCATTCTCTCTCCACGCACGCCCTCCTGTCCCGCCTGATACGGGATGTCCAGTTGATAGAACTGCACACCATCATCGGGATGGAACGGGCGGGGACGGCGGTACGTGGTCATCGGCGGACCGAGAGCGATGCCCTGCCTCTGGACGAAGATAGCCTGCATCGCGGCAGCGAATGGCTCGTCCCACACATCGCGCGCTAAGCGGAACCAGTGGCTCACACCAACACCTGGCACGTAGACGCGAAACTCTCCTTGCTTCGTAAAGCCAGAGAAGTCGAGATGGTATACGACGGACCGCGAGTAATCACCGCTCTCATGAATGGAAATCTGCTCCGCTTCTCCCTCCTTGTTCGCTGGCTTTGCCTGTGCCGCGTATACCGTTCTTCCTGCCCTATCCAACAGTTCGAAGCGTGTGATGCGATGATTGATGCCTGCCGATTTTCCCTCGCGGTCTGTGCCCATCCAGAAGGAGTAATAGGCTCGCTTGAACGGGTCATCGGGACGATAACCGGTTTGTATGGCGTGCACCGCAACACTCACCGTCTGCCTAGGACGATGTATCCAGGTCACCTTCGGCTGTGCGGTGTTGATGCCATGCAGAAAGACAGTATAGCTGTATCCCTCTCGTAGCGGATGCGGAAGGCGCAGAGAAATCGTGTGCAGGTACGGCAGCGGACGACTAGGTCCGTTTGGCTTGCTCTTACGAAATACTTCCCGGGGCACCGTACTCTGGCGATATCTTGGGTCGTCCGGTGATTGGATGCGGTAGGCTTCCGGATAATCCACCGCTGTTTCGTCCAGCATTGCGCCCTCGGTGCGTCCCTCAATGAACAGGTGCCGTCCATCCGGGGAGAGTAAGCCAATCCGCTTGCGTTCGCCGTCGACCCGCCGATATACCGCCCGTGCGTAGTACGTAATGACCTGCCCGTCTTCCACACGGTAGCGCGGTTTGTCTCTCTCCTCCTCGACGATTTCGTCGTTGCTCTGGCGCTGGTATGGTAGTAGCTGGTTCCTGCCGTATTTGCCAGCCTGCACCACGAGCACGAGTACATCTGGTGTGACCGCACAGACCTGAATGACCTGCGGACCGTCCGCCGGATGCAGTGCACCGCGTGCAATCAAGTCCCTCGCCGCCTGAATGCGTGCTTCACGCTCACGACGTGCCTCTGCCTCGCGCTCCAGGCGAATTCGGTTCCACTCCGCCCGTTGAGCACGGAAGGCATCGGTGGGTGGGAACAGCTCCACCTGTATCAGTCTGACATTCAGCGGTTCAGCGCTCCAATCGCCCACTACCATCGCAATGGCGATATCCGACAGTCCCGGCTTCTCCCCGCTCTTCTCCACCTCGTAGGGTTCGGCAACGGGCGTGGCATAATCGGCGATCAATGTGGTGGGTACGCCCGATGCTGCCTGACGAAGGTCAAAACGATAGCGATGTACGGTGCCATCGGTATCGCTTAGCACGAGATAGAGCACGGACGCGCGGTTGCCCTGCCCCACCTCCAGCCGCAAGGCAGGTGTCCAGTCCTGAAAGTCATCCAGTGCTACCTGCAATCCGGCAATGCCCGCACCGCCCTTGCCGTTATCAGCTCGCAGGTGGATGCCCTCCGAGCTGGCAGGAAGCGCGGTTGGCGCGTCGCGCCAGGCACCGAAACCAAAGGTGAATGGCCTGTCCCAGCGCAGCACAACGGTACTCTCGTGCATTGGCAGCATACCGGCGCAAATCAGCCCGAACAATACTGGTAGGGCTACCGTGGGATACCAGTAGCGTTCAGCTCTCATACTCTGTGTTCTCACCTTCGTCACAACGATGTCACGTACCACAGGTTCGCCACGCCTCGGGCAGCACCTGCCGTGTTCGAGAAACGTGTTATCTGCTTGACTTGATTATGCGCATAATGTATCATAGGAGACGTCAATTCGCAGTGCACGGAAAGGAGCCGCGATGGGGTTTTTGCCCGGCACCCAGATAGAGATTATCTGTGAAGATATACCGCGAGGGCGTATCCGTTTTGCTCTATTCGACTTCGACGGGACGCTATCCCTTATCCGCGAGGGCTGGCAGGATGTGATGGTGCCAATGATGGTGGAGGTGCTCCATCGTGAAACTGACACCACCGAAAGCGCGGAAGAGCTCACCCGTCTGGTGCGGGACTACGTGGACCGCCTGACCGGCAAGCAAACCATTTACCAGATGATCCAGCTGTGCGAGGAGATACAGAAGCGAGGGGGCAAACCACGCGACCCGCTGGAATACAAATGGGAATACCTGCACCGTCTCTGGGAACGCATTAAGCACCGCGTGGAGGGGCTGAAAGGAGGCACCATTGCCCCCGACGAGATGCTGGTGCCCGGCTCACGCGACCTGCTGGAGAACCTCAAACGGCGCGGGGTGCGAATGTATCTCGCCAGCGGAACCGACGAAGTGTACGTGCTGGACGAAGCCGCCGCGCTGAAAATAGACCACTATTTTGAGGGCATCTACGGCGCCATTGACGACTACAAGCGCTTCTCGAAGGCGATGGTCATCCAGCACATCATCCAGGCCCATTCGCTGTCTGGCGAGGAGTTCGTGGGTTTTGGCGATGGCTACGTGGAGATTGAAAACACGAAGGCGGTGGGCGGTATCGCTGTGGGGGTGGCTTCCGAAGAGGTGCGGCGAGAGGGCGTGAATGAGTGGAAACGCAACCGCCTGATCGGCGTCGGCGCGGACGTCATCGTGCCGGAGTTCCGCGAGCAGGCGACGCTGGTGGCGTATCTGTTTGGGGAGATTTGACCTGTTCTGTGCAGGTCGTCGGCGTCCCTATCGCCAACAGATTCGAAGCCGGTACCCACACCTGTTGAGGAGAATCGACGGATGCCCTATCCTGTGTTTGACCGATCGCGGCTGAAGCTGCTTCCGCTGAGTGAGCGGGTGCATGACCTGTCTCTAGACTCGTTCTACCAGCTGACCGACCCGGTGCCTGCCTACGACGCGCCAGGCTTCGATACCCTCGCGCAGCGCGTCGCTACCGCCTGCCGTAACCGCCGACCGGTTATCCTGATGATGGGCGCACACGTCATCCGCGCGGGGGTGAGCCGATACCTGATTGACCTGATGGAACGCGGTATCCTCAGTCATGTCGCCATGAACGGCGCCGGACCCATCCACGACTTCGAACTTGCACTCATCGGCAAGACCACCGAAAGCGTCGCCCACTACATCCGTCGTGGGCAGTTCGGTCTCTGGGAGGAGACGGGCAGGATCAACGAGGCAGCGAAGATAGCACATTCCGAGGGGATTGGCTTCGGGGAGGCGATTGGGCGGATGATTGCCGAAGGAGATTTTCCTTACAAGGAGGTGAGCGTG
>CAKZNX010000035.1 GCA_937132045.1 uncultured bacterium | reverse complement strand
ATGCGTCGGGATACCTCATTCGGCGGTACTCCCGCGCGAAGGCAACGCCGTCGTAGGCGACAGCTTCCGAGACCTCAGACAATAATACCTCGCGGTCGCCGTCCTGCCACGACTGCCGCGCTGCAATCGCCCAGAGCTCCGGCTCTATCAACGATTTGACGGGCACAGGCGGCGCCTCGTGTTGCCCGGCAAGATAGGGAAGCACCGCCTCCAGCAGGGCGCGGTAGAGCTGCGCAGTGTCCGCCTGAAACTGTGTCACACCCTTCTCGGTGACAATCGTGGTGTAGAAGGGCATCCACTTCTCCGCCGTGCCCACCACCACGATGCCCATACGCCCATCCGCCCAGCGAATCACTACCCGCCGGAGTACTCCCCTGCCGATGTGCTGAACGCTGTGCGCACCTGTGCCCATGATGCCTGCCAGCATCGAGTAGGCGTGGATACCGTAGTTGAACTCGTCCACGGCACATCCACAGACCACAGTATCGGGCGTTCCGCGCTCCTCGGGGGGTTGCGACAGCCACTGCTGCGTCTCGTAACAGAAGCGCAGAGACGATCCACCGGTTATCCGTGCCCCCTCCTCCGCCCACCGGACGATTTGCTGAAGGTCGCGCAGGTTGCCTGCCAGTGGTTTATCTATCAGCACCGCTTTGCCTGCCTGCACGAAGGGGCGCGCCTTCGCGAGATGCGTATCCCAGTCACAGCCGTGTATGATCGCGCAGTCCACCTCCTGTGCCATCTCCTCCAGTGAGTGAAAGACGCGCGGAATGCCATGCTCCTGCGCAAAGCGCTCGGCATAGCCTGAGGGATGAACTGAACCACCGTCCCATACGCCTGCTATTTCGTGACCCAGATCGCGCTCGATGGGTATCCAGCTGGCAGGATGCGATGTATCCAGGTCTACAATCCCTATCCTCATCAGCACACCTCCTGTTCAGATGGGTTCTCTTCGGACACCGTGCGCTCCTGCTGTCGCTGAAGAGGTCTGCTTCGCGTGAAACACACCGAAACCACCCCGTAAATATGCCATAATCTATATCGTACCGTTACTGCACACAAGGAGACGAATGATGAAGCGCCATATCGCGTTGATCGTACTTGCTTCTCTCCTGCTGATGGTGGCTCTCGCGACCAGCGCCCAGCAGAAGGTTACTCTGCAGTATAAAGCGCAGAAAGGGCAGAAGATGACCTACCGCCTGGAAGCCGACCTCAGCAGTGAATTCGGCGGACAGAAGGTCAACATCGTCGTCAAACAGACCTCGGTGGATGAGATTCTGGATGTCTCCGCTTCGGGCGAGATTACCCGACAGTCGGTCGACGAAGAGGTGGAGATGACCGTCAACGGGCAGAAGGTGCCCGCGCCGGAGGAGTCCAGCAAACGCCGCACCATCACCGTCATGAAACCTGACGGTACCATCGTGTCTGTGCGGTGGGAAGGCGGACGCGAGCCTGCCGAAGCGGAACGCAAGTCGCAGACGCGTCTCATGCAGGCGACACAGATTGTGTTCTCGGCGAACCCCGTTGGCGTGGGCGACAAGTGGACGCGTGAGTACAAGGAGGACGCAGAAAAAGGAACGCCGAGCGCCGTAGCCGAATACGAAGTGCTCGCCATGGAAAAGGCGAAGGGCGTGGACACCGCCAAACTGCGCTATACCTACCGCGAAAGCGGCAGAGAGCGCAACATGACCCTGGAGGGCGAGGTGTGGGTGGAGGTCGCTTCGGGCGACATCGTGGTTCTCAACCTCACCGCCGAGAACTTCCCCTTTGCCCCTTCCGACCAGGCACCACCCATCAGCGGCAAACTGCGCGCTGAACGCACAGGGGGCAGTCCCATCGGTGGCGCAGCGGCGGCGGCTCAGCCCACGGAAGCCCCGAAGAAGAAGGAGAAGACCATCGAAGAGGTGGTGAAAGACTTCGAGAAGATGGAGGGAGTGTTCACTCTCTACCGCAAGAAGGAAACGGGCAAAGACACCATCTACATGGAAATCCGCGAAGACCAGCTCAACCGCCTGATGCTCCTGCAGGTGACCCAGAGCACCGGCACAGGCGGCTACGCGCTGGCAGCAGGCAACCCGATCGACGACATCCTGTTCAAGTTCGTTCAGCGCGAAGAGCAGATTCTGTTCGTGGTGCCCAACATCCGCTTCCGCGCAAAGGAGAGCGAACCCATCGCACGGGCGATCAAGCGTTCCTTCGCGGACGCCTATCTGGAAGCGTTCCGCATCGAAGCCCGCAGCGAGGAGCGCAGGAGCCTGCTCATCAATGTCAGCGACCTGTTCCGTTCCGATATCGCGCAGATTACCCGGCTGGCACAGTCGGCAGGGGGAGCATACGCCATCGACCGCGAGAAGACGGTCATCAGCGCCATCAAGAACTTCCCCAGCAACCTGGTGGTGCAGACCTCCTACCATCTGGTGCGAGCAGGTGGAGGTGGGGGTGGAGCGTCCCTCGCCATCCCGGGCATGAGCAGCGGCGCGCCACTTGCTGACCCGCGCAGTCTACCGCTGGATATCACCTACAACCTCTTCTTCCTGCCGGAGAACGGCTACCGACCGCGGCTGGCAGACCCGCGCGTGGGCTACTTCGTGACGGAGTTTCAGGACTTCACTCAGGACAAAGACGACCAGATCACACGCTATATCCTGCGCTGGCATCTGGAAAAAGCAGACCCCGACGCGCCCCTGTCGGCGCCGAAGGAACCCATCGTCTTCTGGCTGGATAACGCCATTCCCACCGAGTACCGCGACGCCGTGCGCGAGGGCATCCTCTGGTGGAACAAAGCCTTCGAGCGCATCGGGATCAAGGACGCCATTGTGGTAAAGCAGATGCCCGACGACGCCGACTGGGACCATGCCGATATGCGCTACAACGTCATCCGCTGGGTCACTTCGCCCTCGTCGGGATATGCGGTGGCACTGTTCCGCGCGAACCCGCTCACCGGGCAGATACTCAACGCCAGCATCACGGTGGACGCCAATATGACCCGGTTTGCCCGCAGCGAGTTCAAGCGCATGGTCAACCCGCTGAGCGCGTTTGACCCCGACCCCCTGCCTGCCCATCCGTTCGGGTGCAATCTGGCAGAGGAGGCAGCGTATCAAGCATGGTTCGGGCACATGGCGATGAAGATTCTGCAGACGCCGCAGTCCACTCGCATCTCCGAATCCGAATATGTCCGACAGTACATTCGCGAGATTGTGGCGCATGAGATGGGGCATATCCTCGGATTGCGTCACAACTTCATCGCCAGCACTCTGCACACCACCATAGACCTGACCGATGCCAGCCGGTTCAACCAGAACGGTCTAACCGCATCGGTGATGGACTACACCCCGGTAAACATCATGGCACTGCAGTCGCCGCGCTCGGCATACTGGTCGCAGGGTCTGGGCGTATACGACCACTGGGCGATTGAATACGGCTACAAGCCCAGCAAGGCGCGTACCCCCGAAGCCGAACTGCCGATGCTGCGCAACATCGCACGGCGCGGAACCGAGCCGGGGCTGGCATATCAGGGCGACGAGTTCGCCGATAGCGTCGACCCGCTTATCACCCGATTCGATCTCGGCAAGAACCCGCTGGACTATTGGGCAACAGTGTTCCGCGAGGTCAACCGGATGGTGCCACAGCTTCCCGCCAAGGCGGTGAAGCCGGGCGAGAACTACTACGAGCTGACGCGCAGCTTCAACGGAATGCTCTCCATGTATGCGCGTGCTGCCAGCGTGGTAGCCCGTTACATCGGCGGCGTGCATCTGAACCGTAATCACCGCGGCGACCCCAACGAGAAGCCCGTCGTGCTACCGGTGAGCGCTGCCGACCAGAAGCGGGCGCTAGCTCTGCTCACGCAATACGTCTTCTCCCCGAAGGCGTTCAACTTCCCGAAGGAGCTGTATCTGAAGCTGGCGCCGGACCCCTACCCGGACTACGCCAGTATGCTCACCAGCCGTTCTCGCTTCGATGCGCCCGTGCGCGATACCATCTCCGGCATCCAGACGCGCACCCTGCGACGGCTTTTCAGTGAGCAGACGCTCAGCCAGATCGCCAACAACGAGTTCAAGGCGCGTAAGCCGGAGGACACCCTCAGCATGACGGCGCTCTTCGAGTCGGTCAGCAACGCGGTGAACGCCGAGATTATCAACGGCACCAGCGTGCCCGCTCTGCGCCGGCTCCTGCAGAGAACCTACCTGCGCACCCTGGCCGACATGCTGGTAGCCCCCAACTCGGGGGTGCCTGACGACGCCCGGATGCTGGCGCGTCACCATCTTCGCCGAGTGAAGAGCCAGATTACCGCGGTGCGCAACAAGCCGTTAGACGCCGCCACACGGGTACATCTGGACGAAATGCTCAGCGAGATCGATCGCGTGCTGAACGCGCAGTATACCATCGGCGCGCCAGTGGAACCCGCACCGGCTGCCACATCCCCGCGTCGCTGAGAGCATTTCACGGGGCTGTGCGGGTGCACAGCCCCGTTCTCCCATGAACGCCCCTCAGGGGAAGGGGAGGGTAAGTGTCCCGGGAGCAGGGCACTTACTATGGGGTTACTGGTTCGATGCGGCTTTGGCGTGACGTTCGATCTCGTTCACGAAGAAATCCGCAATGTTGTTTACCGCGATGGGCCAGACATAAATCACCTGCACGTTGGGGTGCTTGTTCTGCGCCCGCGCAACCTTCATCGCGATATCTACATCGCTGTGTCGGTTGTTCGGGGTAATCATGGTAGTTGCGACAAACACCTTCGTCGCGCCGGACTTCACTGCCTCATCCACCGCTTCGTCCACATCCAGCCCACAGAACTCGTTATGTGCTACGAGCACCGTGCCGAACTTGCCTTTGCGCGCGATGGCTTGCGCAAGACGCTGAACGGCGGCGTTATAGGGGTCATTGCGCTCGTTGCGTGGATGGCGACGAGCCTCACGCTCGAGCTCCTCCAGTTTCTCTACTATCTCCTTCGGCGCGCTTTCCTCACCGCCTGCAGCGGTAATCTGCCGCTCCAGCTCGATGATGGCACGCAGCTTCTCGCGAGGAAAATCGGTTGCTGGGGCGCCATGTCCTACCACCACCAGCGCCGTTCGCTCCTTGCTAGCAGCGGTTGCGGTGGCTTTTGCCTCCGTGCCCGCAGTGCTATCTGCCCGTGCAAACAGGCTGATGCCTAATGCGAGAGCGAGTGTCATGGTGTACGCAGTCTTCATGTACCTACCTCCCTGAAGTTGTGTTGAGATTGGGTGTGATGAAACCCCGAGGCGGTTTGTATATGCCCGGAACCGTCGAGGTTTGGCCGGTGCGTTCGGCAATGGAGCGCAGCTCCTCCTCTTGAAGACGGTTCATCTCCTCTGGTGAAGTCGCTGGTCGAAGGATGCTGTAGCTCCACCACAGGGATGCCAGTAGAAGCCCCAGCGCGGCTAACACCACTACAAGGAGACGACCTTTCATTGGTTAAGGTACCTCCCGATGGTAAGGTGTGTAGCGCATTGTGCCTCGAGCATCCACACTGACCAACCCACCCGGAGAACGGCGCCAGCCGGCGTGTCCGTCGGTGTAAGCGACGTTCACACCCTCGCGGTGTCGCCGATAGAAAGCCATCTCTCCAAGGCGGTTGTGGGCCCCCTGCAGGCAGATGCTGGTTGCCTCGCAGTCGAGGTGACGCCATCGCAGATACGGACGCCACGAGCCGTCATGGTCAGCCAGAAGGAGGGTCTCTGCAGGATGGGTCAACTCGGCAATACTACGCCAGATTGTGCCCGCATATGCACTGGTGGAGCTCACCGACAGTACGAGACTGATGTTAACGGTGTAATCCCACGGCAGATACCGGGCACAGGGGTCCGCACCTGCGGGCCAGCAGTAGCCATGCTGTGCTGCTGACGGACATTGACCAATGCCGACGTTCCTGAAATACGGTGTCAGCGCCTGAAGGAACGTGGTCTGGTATCCTTCGCCGACGTCGTAGTGCATAAACAGCCCTGGCAGTGCTTCGTCGTAGTCCTGCGCGTACATGAGCGAGGCGGTGGAGAGCTGTCGCAGGTTGGAAACGCACACGGCGCTGCGAGCCTGCTGGCGAGCCTGGGCAAACACCGGCATCAGAATGGACGCCAGTGTCGCCACAATAGCGATCACGACGAGCAGTTCGACCAACGTGAACCCGTTGTTTCTTGATGCACTGGACACAGTGACCTACCTCCGTCTACTAAACTGATGCACATCGACTATACCATACAAAAAAGTAATGTTTCAAGTTTTTACATCATAAAATGCAGTTTCATGAGGACTATTTTTTTTGAGGGATGCGATGACGAGAATGCTCTTGTCTGCAGTGTCTGCACGAGCCACTCTTTCACTTGAGATTGCCCGAGAGACCTGTCCCCAGAGGCGTTAAACTAGCCAGACGAGCGAGAAAACATCATATTGAACATATAACTGTTTGTTTCAGATACTTATCTTAGTCACCAGTATAAATCACAGATTCTTGTCCTTTGCTCTTGACAAAAAACGGTGGATACAGTTAGAATAAGGGTAAGGTCTGAAAGGCATCTCTGGTTGCAAAGACGATGGTTGTCTTCTCCTGCTTTGCTGCAGGGCATTTCCTCTTTATGGGCTACGCCGTTCTTCTTGAAGTCATCACCGCCAAGTGCTGACGGGAGTATCTTACACTATCGAGGAGGTCGAACCGATGCAAAACGCGAAGCGTTTCGCGTTCACGCTGATTGAGCTGCTGGTGGTTATCGCGATTATCGCGATACTGGCAGCGATCCTGTTCCCTGTCTTTGCGCAGGCGCGAGAAAAAGCGCGCGCTGCTGGCTGTCTGAGCAACTGCAAGCAGATGGGCACGGCGATCCTGATGTATGCGCAGGACTACGACGACGCCATCGTGCCCTGGCTGCGGCAGGCAAACTACTCTGGCGAGCCGCGTGCGCAGCGCCTGTGGAGTGGGTTGTTGCAGCCCTACGTGAAGAATGGTGGTACCAATCCGCCTTCGGGCGTTTTCGCATGTCCTTCAGGCAACCCGGAGAACATCAAGAAGGGCGCAGATGCCCCGGATTGCTATCCGGGCGAACTGGACCCCTACTGGCCCCCCGTCGAAGTATGGTCGCACTACGCTATCACTTTCCAGATGCCACAGCGAGCCGGTAGCGGCACCCAGCAGGACCCCTATTATCAGTACGCCGGTAGCCTCGCCTATCCCCCGGAGATGGGTGGTCTCACCCGCTACATGCCGGAAGTCCGACGACCTGCCGAGACCGTGCTGATCGGTGACGGCATCACCATGGTGGGTGGCGGCTACTTCGTGATTGTGCTGGGGTGCGAATCGGCATTCGCCCATCAGGACGGTAGCAACTTCGTGTTCCTGGATGGACATGCCAAGCGTATCGCCCGTAATTCCGAGCGTTACCTGTCCACGACCGTTGAGAACGGGCAAACTGTCTACTACAAGACCTACTACACCTTCTCAATGGAGTAAAGCACGATGCGTGGCGTAGCGCAGCGCTTTCGTAGCGCAACCCTCATCCTGCTTGCCGCGGCGATGCTGTTGCCCGTCCTGCTAACAGGATGTGGGAAGAAAGAGGAACCTCTGCCGCCGAACTACTACACCGGTCCGATGAAGCCCAAGGGTACCGGTGCGGCGGGAGCCAACAATTAACCTCAGCCCTCAGGGAGCGGACGCTACCGCTCCCTGGCTTTCACCTCCTGCAGACGGCCTCTCAATGATCATGGCAAGTCCAGTCGTTTTCCGCCGGAACGCTGTGGCAAGCCATTTCAAACCCCTCTCCCTGCCTCTCCCCGACAAGGGGAAGGGGCTGAGGGTCAGGTTCCCAGACGACAACAACTGAGCCTTTACTATACAGCCTCGCTCCTCCATCGAGTATCATAGAGGTAGCACCTCAGAAAAGGATGGGCTGCCCTATGTGCGGACGTTTCACCCTCACCCAACCGGCTTCGGTCGTGGCGGAACGGTTCGGCGTGCAGTTCGCGCTGTTCGAGTTCGCGCCGCGCTACAACATCGCCCCGTCCCAGCCGGTGGCGGTCGTGATGCAAAACGGCGAACGCAGGCTGGAAGCCTGCCAGTGGGGACTGGTTCCCTTCTGGGCGAAAGAGCCCGAGATCGGCAATCGACTGATCAATGCCCGCGCGGAGACGCTGGCGGAGAAGCCTGCCTTCAAGTACTCTCTCGCGCGAAGGCGCTGTCTGATACCCGCCGACGGTTTCTTCGAGTGGCGCAAGGAGGGCAACCGCCGCACCCCTGTCTACATTCGTCGGCGCGATGGCGGGCTGTTCGCCTTCGCCGGGCTCTGGGACGAGTGGCAATCGCCCGACGGCTCTCCGCTGCGCACCTGCACCATCATCACCACCGAGCCGAACGCGCTGATTGCCCCCATCCACAACCGAATGCCTGTCATTCTGCATCCAGAAAACGAGGCGCTCTGGCTGGATACGTCGCAACGGGAGCCGACGCGACTGCTCTCCCTGCTCAAGCCATATCCCACAGAGGAGCTGGAGGCGTATGCTGTCTCCACGCACGTCAACAACCCGAACAACGACGACCCGCTATGCATCCAGCCTGCATGAGGAGGTGAAACCGTTGGAAAGAACTCACCGGGTGGTAATCGGCGTGATGGGTGCCGGGCAGTGCGACACGACCCTCTACGAGATGGCACGACAGGTGGGACAGCGCATTGCCGCGCGAGGAGCGGTTCTGCTGTGTGGCGGGCGAGGCGGAGTAATGGAAGCAGCAGCACGCGGCGCGAAAGAGGCTGGGGGGCTTACCGTCGGTATCCTGCCCGGCATGAGCGCACTCGATACGCCGCCCAATCCCTTCATTGACGTGGCGGTTTTCACGGGAATGCACGATGGACGCAACTGGATAAACGTCTGCTCGAGCGACGCCATTATCGCCATCGCGGGCGGCTACGGTACGTTATCGGAGATTGCGCTGGCGCTTAAGATCGGCAAGCCTGTGGTGCTGTTGCACTCGTGGGACCTGCCCCTGCAGGAACAAACCCGCCTCCACCGGGCATCGACACCGGAAGAGGCGGTGGACATTGCCTTTGCGCAGATTGCCGGACCCTGAGCCGACCCTTCACTTTCCGGAAGGAGGCGCCAGAGGCTTCACAAGCTTCTTGCCGCACATCGGGCAGTAGTTCCAGTGCGACTGCAGTTCCGCACCGCAACTGCACTTCAGACCGGCGGATTCCCCTGCTTTCAGCATGGACGGGGCGGCTTGTCGGGCGACCGACGCGCCCATGCTGGGAGGCATCGGCACACGCTGAGTCGTCGGGTCAACGATCTGCCGCTGCCCAAACGCGCCAGGGGCAGTTCGAACCTGTATCTGCGGTGCAGGCACCAGCAGAATAGAGCCATTCGGCTGGATCTGATACTGCGTCTGCGTCGCCTGCGCGATGATGTTCAGTGCATAGCCCAGCGTCACATTGCTGAGCACAAGGCGCGTTACTTCCAGGTCGGGCACCTCGCGCGCCGCGGTGATGGGAACGCCCGTTTGCTGTGAGAGCATTGCCAGCACGTTGCGCAGCCTTGCGCTTGCCACCATGTTCACGGGACGGTTCAGAGCATCCACAGGCGCAGGCATGGTCAGAGGACGTGCACGCACAACATAGGTCTCCACCGCACGCCCCTGAGGCGCCTGAGAACGCTCTACCTGAGCCACCAGCCCCGCGCTCTGCAGAACCCGGTTTAGCGCCTGCTCAAACGAATTGGTTGCGATGCGCAGGCTGACCGTTCCCTGCACATCAGGCTCTATCACGTACTGCTTCCCCGCCTTGCTGAACAGCTCGTCCAGCACCTCACGCACATCCCGGTTCACCGCCTCAATCTGGTATGCCCATACGGGCGCCGGTTGCTGGCATCGGGCTGTCAGCGGAAGCGCCAGAAGCACCGTTATTATCACCCATAGCATCCGCCGGTTGTTCATTGGCATCTACCTCCACAACTGCTGGGCTATCGAACTCTATCTGCACCGCCTTCGGTTGACCGTTTTCATCGTAAGTGGTCTGCAACAGCACCTTGCCCACCAGCTCGCCGCTGGCGTTGCGCACCTCAGCATACGCCACGCTGGCAACCACGACAGACTCTGCAAATGGTACCGTCGGGCGACCCGCTAACGCCGCTCGCAGGCGCGGTGGGACTTGACTCTGAGCTGGCAACGCAGTGCGTTTGGCACCGCCAGGAGCAGCAGACACGGCACGCCCGACGCGCTCCGATGCCGGTTTCGTTTCCGGTGGAGCCGCGCGCATCGCGACCTGTTGCTCGGTATTATCCTGTACATCCGCTGCTCTGGGTAGCACAGGCATGGGTGACTCTGCGGGCTGCCGTCCCCAGTACACCAGGCTGAGCACCAGGGCACATGCCACCGCCGCCGTCGCGCTACCCCACTGCCACCATGCTAACCGTCGAGCACCTGCAGGAGCGGGACGCTGTGCAAGCCGCTGCTGAAAGTCTCGCCACATCTCCTGCGAAGGGGGTGTGGTAATCGTCATTCGCAGGCTTTCCGCAAGCGAACGGCGCCACGACAGCTCGCGACTGCAGGAAGGGCAAGTACGCAAGTGCGCCTGCACCAAGCGCAATCGGCTTCCTGTCAGGGTGCCGTCGATATATTCCTCCAGCCACCAGCGAACGAGTGCGCACAGCATGGCTATGTGTCGTCCTCCTTCGGCAGCTGCTTGCCAAACAGACGACGGAAGTTATTGCGCGCCCGATGCAGGCGAACCTTCACCGCCGCGACCGAGCAGTTCATCACCTCCGCCATCTCTTCCAGCGAGAGCTCCTGAAAATAACGCAACATCAGCACGGTACGCTGCTGTTCTGGTAACTGCGCCAGCATATCCCGCACCGACTGCTGAAACTCCGCGCGCTCGGCTTGCGGCTCCGGCTCGGCGTCGATGTCGGCGCGGAAATCCTGCAGGGAATCCAGTGGCACCTGAAGATGGCGTTTCTGTTTGCGCAGGTGCGTGATGGCGGCGTTCACCGCCACTCGATACAGCCACGTCGAAAACGCCGAGCCGCCCCGGAAGCGCCGTAACGAATCGTACACGTGCAGAAACACGTCCTGCGTGACATCTCGCGCGTCGTCCGCGTTCTGCACGATACCGTATGCCACATTGTACACGTAGGGCTGATACCGGTGGTACAATTCCTCGAAAGCGCTGGCGTCGCCCGCCAGAAATCGCTCGATCGCCTGGTGGTCGGCGTCAGCTGGGTTCACCGTGCCTGATGAGTGCGGCAACGCTATCGCTCCCGGATTCGCCAATGGTTCGCTCCCGCTTCCCGCTTTGCGCGGATGTCGTGCACAGATTGGACGCTATGCCTCAGCCAAAGGTTACAGGAAGCGGACGAGCTCCCGCTCCTTCTTACGACGCCTCAGCCAGCCGCACCTTTCGCCTGATCAGCAAGCAGGCGAACGCCGGTGCACTGCCTAACTTGAGGAGTAGATACCCGTGAACGGAGGCTCAGGGCATGAGCATACGCACCGTAGACTATGCTGCGCACAACGCCGAGGTACAGCAGGTGTGGGACGCTTACCGCGCCGGCAAACCTGTTCGCGTGCCCATCATCTGGGGTATCAACGTACGGTTCACCATGTGGATACCGGAAGCCAACCCGCGCGGCATCACCTTCGAACAGTATTTCAACGATCCGGAGGTCATGCTGGAGAGGCAAATAGAGCATCTCCGCTGGGTGCGTCACCACGTGCCACACGACGGCGAGATGGGAATGCCCGCTGACGGATGGCATGCGCATGTGGACTTTCAGAACGTCTACGAATCGGCGTGGCTGGGCAGCGAGTTGCGCTACTACCCCGACCAGGTGCCCGATGTGGAACCACTGCTGACCGACGACAGAAAGAACCTTCTTTTCGATCACGGCATTCCCGACCCGTTTACCGGCGGACTGATGAGGCGCAACTGGGAGTTTTACGAGTGCATGAAGCGTCGGCAGGAAGAGGGCTGGACGATGTACGGTCTGCCTGTCGCCTCCGTCACGCCCACCGGGCTGGGCACCGATGGTCCCATGACCATCTGCTGTAATCTGCGCGGCGCCTCACAGTTCGCCACCGACCTTATCGAGGACGCCGACTACGCCCTGCAATTGCTGGACTTCGTCACCACAGCTATTATCACCCGCATCCGCGCCTACCGGAAGGCGCTGGGACAGCCGGAGAAGACGCCCAACGGCTGGGGTTTCGCCGACGACAGCATCGAACTGCTCAGCCTGCCCATGTACGAGCAGCTGGTGCTGCCGTTCCATCAACGCCTGAAAGAGGAGCTGATGGAAGACCCCACCCAGCCCATCGGAATACACCTGTGCGGCGATGTGCAGCGTCTACTGGTATTCCTGCGCGACCGGCTGAACGTGCGGAGTGTGGACACAGGGTTCCCCATCGACCTTGGCAAAGCGCGACGCGATCTGGGACAGGATGTCGAGCTGCTCGGCGGTCCGTCGGTGCCTCTGCTCCATCACGGCACGCCAGAACAGGTGCGTGAGGAGACCATCCGCATCCTGCAGAGCGGGGTGATGGAGGGTGGAAAGTTTATCCTTCGAGAGGGGAACAACCTGGCGCCGGGAACGCCCCTCGAGAACCTGTGGGCAATGTACGAGACCGGAAAGGAATATGGGCGATACGACCGTTAGTTCGTTGTGCAGGAGGAGACACGGATGGACTTTTTTGAGGTGTTGAAAGAGCGTCGTTCGGTGCGCGCCTACGAGCGCAAACCGATAGAGGAAGAGAAGCTGCAGAAGATTCTGGAAGCCATCAACAGCGCACCCTCAGCAGGCAATCTTCAGGCGTATGAGGTGGTGCTGGTGCGCGACCCCGAGCGTATTCGCCAGCTGGCGCGTGCGTCGCACGACCAGACCTTCATCGAGGACGCGCCGGTGGTGCTGGCATTTGTCGCCAATCCGCAGCGCAACAGCCACACCTATGGACGCCGCGGCGAGTACCTCTACTGCATGCAGGATGCCACCATCGCGTGCACCATCGCTCACCTGACGGCGACAGCGCTGGGGCTGAGCAGCTGCTGGATCGGCGCGTTCGACGACGACGCGGTCGCGAAGATTGTGGGGGCGAAGCCTCCGCTGCAGGTGGCTGCCATACTGCCCATCGCCTACCCAGCCGAACACCCGTCGCCTCGCCCGCGTCGCCCGCTGGATGAGCTGGTGCACAGGGACCAACTGGAGGGGTAGAACATGCCAAAGCGAGACATCCGCGTGTTTGACCTGTGGCAGGAAACCGTCGGGATGCTCACCCGCGAGGGCATCTTGCTCTGCAGTGTGAACTCGGACGGTGCTCCCAATGTGATGACCATCGGCTGGATGACTGCCGGAGTAGTGTGGGGCAAGCCCATCGTGACCGTATACGTGCGTCCCACCCGCTTTACCTACACCTATCTGGAGCAGGTTCCGGAGTTCACGGTGAACGTGCTCCCACCGGAACATGCCGAGGCGTTGCAGTTCTGTGGCACGGCGTCAGGGAGAGACGTCGACAAGCTCGCTCACACGGGTCTGACAGCCGTTCCGGCACAGCGTGTAACCGCACCGGTCATCGAGCAGGCTGTTATCCATTACGAGTGTCGAATAGTACATAAGAGCGACCTGATCGAGGCGAACCTTGCTCCGGAACTGCAGAGCAACTATCCTCACCGGGACCTCCACCGCGTATACATGGGCGAGGTTTTGGCAGCATACGCCAGCGAGGACGCACGACAGAGACTGCAGCGTACCCCGCTGTGAGGAGGAAGCGATGAACAGCTACGAGCGTTTCATGACCGCCCTCCTGCGCCGGGGAGCACCCGACCGCGTGCCCCTCTGGGAACTGATCGTCAATGAACCCACCCTCTCTGCCGTCGGTGCTCGGTCGCTGGAAGACCTTGCCGAGATGGACCACCTCGACGGCATCACCATCTTCGAGGACATGCAGATGCAGTTACTGGGGTCGGCTCAGCAGTCCGAAGTGGTGTGGCGCGGGAGAACTATCGTGGAGGGCACGCAACAGATTGTGCGAGATGAGTGGGGCATCATCTGGGGCGTCACCGAGTTCGGCATCCCCTATCCCATCGAGGGACCCATCCGCTCACGCGAAGAGCTCAAGCACTACACCCCGCCCGACCCCGATGCGCCCCACCGGTTGCGCTCCCTGCGCGAGGCAGTGCGGCGGTTCAAAGGCAGGAAAGCCATCGTCTTCCTGACGCACGACGGCTTCGAGTTCCCACACTACCTGCGCGGCGGGATGGAACACCTGCTGGTGGACTACATGGACGACCCCGACCTGGCGCACACGCTGGCGGAAATGGTGATCGAGTACAAAATACGTCTGATGCGCCGCGCCATCCGCGAGGGAGCCGACGCCGTTGTGTCTGGGGACGACTACGCCACCGCTCACGGAACGCTGATGAGCCCTGCCCATTTCCGCACCTTCATTCTGCCCTATCTGAAACGAAGCATCGACGCCGCGCACGAGATGGGCGTACCCTACATCAAACACACCGACGGCAACATCTGGTCTATCCTCGACATGCTGGTGGAGGCGGGCATCGATGCGATTGACCCCATCGAGCCGCTGGCAGGCATGGACATCGGCGAGGTCAAGGCGCGCTACGGCGACCGCATCGCTGTCATCGGCAATGTGGACTGCTCGGTGGTGCTCACGCGCGGCACTCGCGAGGAAGTGGAGGAGGCGGTCAAGGAGACCATCGCCAAGGCGTCGCCGGGCGGAGGACATATCCTTGCCTCCAGCAACTCCATCCATCCGGCGGTCAAACCCGAAAACTATCTGACGATGGTGGTATCGGCGAGGAGGTACGGCGTGTATCCGCTGGACCCTCAGCTGCTGGAAGAATACCGCGGGCGCAACTATATGGCGGCTTATCTCGCGCAACAAAGCGTCTGAGATCGGAAGAGAGTGCCTTCAGACATGTGGCGATCGAGCGGA
>CAKZNX010000034.1 GCA_937132045.1 uncultured bacterium | reverse complement strand
TCCTGCACTGATGGGTTCTCCAGCAACAGGCGACTGACCTCATACAGAGCGCTGAGCATCCGGTTCTCCTGCTCGAGGGCGTGGTGTTCCTGTAGACGGCGCAGGGCGAGTACCAATGCGTCGCGCAGATGCGACAGGCGTTCGCGCACCACGGACTCGTCGCTGTTTCCCCATTCAAACAGTGCTATCGCCCCGGCGATATGCTCCTCATCGTGCAGGAGAACAGCGATCGCAGGTCTGGCGGTCTGAAGCGCCTCTCTCAGCCTGTCTGTTGCCGTCTGGAAGAGGCGGGTGCCTTTGAGGTTTCGCGTGCTGGGCGTGTCGATCACTGCGGGAGGCGTCTGCGCATCGGAGGAGTATGCTAGCTGCAGGCAGGACCGGTGTGAGTCGTAGAACCAGAGAGCGCCGTTTCTTGCATCGGTATACTCGCGCACAATGGAAACCATCTGGCGCGCCGCATCCTGCGGTTCTCGCGCGGTAAGAGCGTTCTGCAGTATCTGCTGACGGCAGCGCTCTGTCTGCCTCTGTGTCGCCTGATCGCGGTGGGCGGTGACCAGCTCCTGATACTGAAAGCGCAGCTGGCGGTGAGCTTCCCGCTCCTGCTCCCACTGTTCGCGCAGCTCGTCGGGTAGCGGAAGCAGTAACTGTTCGTCGACATCATCTGTTGTGTGAGGATCCGCCAGCGTGAACCCGAGGTACAGCCACGTCACCCCGAACAGCACAGCCCACCACACGAAGTCGCTGTTTGCCTGCCAGGCGTGGATAAAAGGCGCAGGCAGAAGCAGAAACGCCACCGAACGCGCGTAGCGGCGATGTACGCCGATTGCCCACGCACTCAGCGGCAACCAGAGTGCTGCGTACACCTGCAGAACGGAGATCGCCAACGCGTCGAGCACAGCCGCCAGCCGGCTGTGCGGCTTGACTGCTACCATCAGCAGTAGTCCGCCTGCGATGCCGGTGACCAGCTGCTGGGTCGAGGGCGTATTCCAGCCCCAAACCACCACAGCCAGCGCAAACGCCAGCCGCAGAGCCAGTTGGGCGGTGTTCAGGGGTTCCATTCCGTGTCCAGCCAGAGCTCCAGAATGCGCTCTTCATCCAGCGCTTGATTCCGCAGGTAACGCGCCGCCGCGCCCGCCACTGCCGCCGCTGGGGCAACGCCAATCAACTCCGTCTCCAGCACCTCCACGCCTTCCCGTGCCGCCAGAGTGCGCACGTATTCAAACACCCACCAGAGCGGACTCTGGTCGGGCTGGGTGAGGTTGAGCGAGACCTGTGCAACGCCCCGAGACTCCAGCAACAGCCCCAGTGCCCGCACTCCCCTCAACTCAGGAGTATGCGCTCGCTCCTGACGAATGGTGCGGGCGATTGCCTGAGCAACCTCCACGCGTGCCGTATTCAGGTTGATATTGAAAGCGATCAGCGGACCTCGCGCGCCCACAATCACAGCTCCCGCCGTTGGGTGCAGGGTGTTTGGACCGGCGTCCGGCGCCCGGCTGCCGGTCAGCATCTGCCCAACCCACTTTTCGAAGCCACCGCGGCGGAGCGTAGGCAGATCGGAGGGCTTTCCGGGCAGAGCCGACTGCTCGTAGAAGTAGACGGGCACCTCCAGCTGCCCCGCGATGCGGTATCCCACCTGCCGCGCCAGCTCCGCGCACTCGGTCATGGAGACCCCGCGCAGGGGGATGAAGGGCATCACGTCCACCGCCCCGATCCTTGGATGCACTCCCCGATGCTGGCGCAGGTCGATTCTCTGTATCGCCGCATGTGCACAGCGGAAGGCGGCTTCCGCCACTGCTTCGGGTTCGCCCAGAAACGTCAGCACGGTGCGGTGATGGTCGGGGTCTGCCGACATATCTACCAGACGCACCCCGGCAACCTCGCGCACTGCGTTCGCCAGCGCATGTATCGTATCTCGGTTGCGTCCCTCGCTGAAGTTCGGTACGCACTCTATCACCCGTCGTTTCAACCCGCGAGTTTTCCTCCTTCTTCAGATTTTCGGCAAAAAGATGGATAACATCATGATAACCGATGGCACGGGTGTTCAGTCTATGCAGATGAAAGACCGCGACCCGAAAGTGCAGTGGACCCACTTTTTCGGCAGAATCACTGGCAAACTGCTTGACGTTTGTGCGCGGTCGTGGTATAGTTAAAAATGAACAGAACACGGCATTTCCACCGCAGAAAGCGGTGAATGCATACGGAGCACTTTCTGACCAGAACAGAAGAGCACCGGAAGGTGCAGGGAGGCACGCGCTGGAGGTAACCCTGGCAGGCTCCACGAAGCGGACTCCCCAACCTGAAGTGTGCCCTCTCTGTTACCGGAAGTGGTGCTCCGAGCGGTACAGTACACTTCCTGTAAAGGAACAAGGAGGAGGGTACGATGAAACGTCTGTTGATCGGCTTGGGTGTCGCTCTCGCGATCACCTTTGCTGGCAACGCGTCGGCGCAGGTGCCCCCCGATGTTCCACCCGGGCACTGGGCTTATGACGCCATCGAAGAGCTGTTCGACCTCGGCGTCATGAGGGGCTACCCGGATGGCACATTTAAGGGGAAGGTGCCTCTGACGCGCTACGAGTTCGCCATCGCCATCCGCGATGCGCTGGCTCTGGTTCGGCAGCAGATCGACGAAGTGTCGGCGCGCATTCCTACGGCGCCCCCCACTCAGCCGCCCCAGCCTCAGCGTGGCGAGGTCTTCACCGCTGAGGAGAAGGCGAAGCTCGGCCGCATCCCTGCCGACACCGCTGAGCGTCTGCAGCGTCTCGAGGAGGCAATGCAGCGCCTCAATCGCCTCGCGACCGAGTTTCAGGATGAGCTGGCGTCGCTCGGTGTGGACGTCGAGTCCACCAAGCGCGACCTTGCCAACCTGCGCCGCCGCGTGGAGGCGATCGAGGAGGAGCTGAAGCGCCTGCGAATCACCGGTGACGTCACCTTCGTGGTGCGCGGCACCAACGCCATCGACAACCGCACCGCGATCGACCTCAACGCTCAGCCTACCGCCGCTGGCGGCTTGCTGGGTAACGTCGAGGTGCTGCACGAGCTGGGGCTCAACATCAGCAGCAAGCTGGGTGAGTCCGCTTCCGGCGATGTGAGCCTGGTGATCGGCAACTGGCTGCCTTACCTCGGCTCTGCATCGCAGTTCGGTCCTCGTCCGGCTGCGACCAACACCGACATCACGCTGTGGAAAGCCGCGGTCAACACGCCGATTAGCGTGTTCGGCACCGAGATCAACCTGACTATCGGTCGCTTCGAGAACCGCATCCATCCGATTACCCTGTGGCGCCCTGATGTGGACGTCTACACCACCATCGACCGCTACGACAACGGCTACTACAGCATGGATGGTGCGAAGGCGAGCGTGGGCTTCGGCTCGGTGCAGGTCGGGCTGTTCGCCGCACGCAACAGCAACGTCCGCTCCAACAACGGCGGTAACTTCATGTCGCTGAACGGCGGTATCGGCACTCTGCCGAACATCGCTGCGACGCATCCGGGCACCGCGACGGTGGCGGGCATCGGCGCCTTCGACAGCAGCGCAGGTGCAACCGTTGACATTAGCCTCGGCGAGCGGATCAGCCTCTCCGGTGAGTTCATGACCGCCAAGCTGGGCACTACCAGCGTCGCGCCGTTCGGCAACGTCAACCGGCTGAACGTCTTCGGCGGGCACCTGAAGGCGAACCTGATCGATCGCCTGAGCATCACCGCCGACTACGCCCAGAGCGA
>CAKZNX010000033.1 GCA_937132045.1 uncultured bacterium | reverse complement strand
CCGTGCGAGATTGCTTCGCCTGCTGGCGCAGGCTCGCCATGACACCATGCCGCTGGAGGGCGAGGAACCCCCCCGAGCCGTTCCGTGTCATTGCGAGGAGCGCAGCGACGAAGCAATTTCCCTCGCCTCTCGTGTCATTGCGAGGAGCGTAGCGACGAAGCAATCCCCCTCGCATTCCCTGAACCGTGCGAGATGGCTTCGCCTGCTAACGCAGGCTCGCCATGACACATTGCCCATCGAACCCTCGTGGAAAGTGCAACTATGCTATACTTACCGACAGTATCTCCTGCACGGCATTCTCGATGGCAGCCGCCTCCTGCTGAATTTCCAGCAATCGCAAGCGCAAATGTTCCACGTCCAGCTCGCCCACCCGTTCCGGCACCACCCGCAGGCGAGCCAGTGTGTCGCGCAGGCTCTTCAGCGTCTGCAGCACCAGCTGAATGTGTGCTTCCATGCGCTGGACGTAGATGTCCAGCTTCAGCCGGTTTTGCAGGCGCTGTTCCAGCAGGTGCAGGCTCTCCTCGAGGGCGGCGCGCGCTTCGGGATCGGTGGCTCCAGCCAGTCGCTGGCGCAGGGCGTCACGTTCCTGTTCGCTGGCGGTACCCATTGCCTCCCGCAGCTGTTCGAGGTCGTCTGCCAGCTGGTAGTAAGTATCCAGCAGGCGGTTCATCTCCTGCAGAATCTGCACGGCGGTATCCTCATCCAGATAGGGGTTTTCGCCCAGAGCGAGCAGCGCCTGCACATACGCTTGCTCTCCTTCGTCGAGATTGAGCAAGGGCAGGAACTGTCGGATTTCCTCCGGGGAGAGACGGGGTCTGCGGCGCGCCAGCGTGTATCCGTAGGCAACCAGCGCAAACATGCCCATCGTAATCACGATGACCGCGCCGGGGTCAGCCAGTCCGGGCGCGACGGTGGCAATCCACCCACCCACTATCGCGCCTGCGCCAGCGGAAAGGATAACGCCCAGCGACACGCAACTCGCCTGGCTGTATTCGCGGGTCAGTCGTCGATAGACCTCTTCGTGCACCAGCCCCTCGCCGAGGCGCACGGGCGGTCACCTGCCTTCCTTTAACCCTTGATGCCTGTCAGCGTGACGCCCTCGATGAAGTAGCGCTGGGTGAAGAAGAACAGCACGAGTACCGGGAACATCACCATGGTCGCCGCAGCCATCAACATGCCCGGCTCTCCACCATGCTGAGACTGGAACAGCTGAAGGGCGTACGCCAGGGGCATCTTCTCGGGGCTGGAGATGTAGATGAGCGGACCCATAAAGTTATTCCACGCGCCCATGAAGGTCCATATGGTCACCGCCGCCAGCGCCGGTTTGATGAGGGGAAGCATGATGCGCCAGTAGATGCCAAAGTAGCTGCAACCGTCGATCTTCGCGGCGTCCTCCAGGTCCATCGGGATGGTCATGAAGAACTGCCTCAGCAGGAAGATGTTGAATGCACTGCCGAAGAAAGCGGGCACCCACAGCGGGCGCAGGGTATCCACCCAGCCCAGCGAACGGAAGATGACAAACACTGGCAGCATCGTGACGGCACCGGGCACCATCATCGTTGCCAGAAGCACCACGAACCAGATGTCCCTGCCGGGCCAGCGCAGCCGGCTGAAGGCGAAAGCCACCAGTGAACTGCTCAACACCGTACCGATGATGCTCAGGATGGACAGGAAGAGCGTATTCCCCAGAAACACCAGCCCGTAGTTGGTTTCCGGTGGCAGGAAGCGCAGGGCGTCCCCGTAGTTTTCCCACTTGGGCGCGAACACGCGCACCTTCTGCAGCTGCGAGCCGGGCACCATCAGCACTTCGCCCAGTCGGCTGGACGGCTCGAGCACCTGCACTCGATGCTCGCCGGTTTCCAGCTCCTCCAGCGTGGCTACCTTCAGCGTCTGCCCCTTCTCCTTCAGCAGGCTCACGCCGCACTCCTTGCCGTGAATGGTCACCGTCACCTGCTGGCGGGGTACCCATACCGGCGGGAACTTGCTCATATCCTCGTCTTCCTTAAGGGAGGTGACCACCAGCCAGGCAAAGGGAACGCAGAACAGGACAGCACCGCTCAGCAGAACCGTGTGCAGTACCGACTGGCGCAGGGCATTGCCGATGGCGCGGGCGGTCTGACCTTCGCCTGCCTCGCGAGCGCGGCGGATGCGCGTGCGCACTATTGCCAGCGAGGGTAGCCACAGCGTCATATCCCACAACAGCCACGTCAGAGGCGGATCGATGACCCGTGAAAGCGCCCATCCCAGCAGCGCACCGATAGCCACCAGCACCGCGAGCAGCCCTGCCAGACCAGCCCTGCCGCGTCCGCCGTTGAGGGCATAGGCAGCGGTCAAGGCGTAGGCGATTGCCGGATATGTCGACGCGAATGCGAAAATCCAGAGAAAGGGTTGCATCGTTCAAGTCGCCAACCGGAAGACTTCATCTCCAGAGTTCGCGCCTTCAGCGTGCAAAACCTGCTTGCTGGTAAGGGGTGCCTTTTGCGGGCAGGAAAAGCAGTATAGTGAACTTCGTGGAA
>CAKZNX010000032.1 GCA_937132045.1 uncultured bacterium | reverse complement strand
TACAACATGCACATCAGCCCCTATTCGCATGGTAACCGCTACAATCCCGACCCCGTTCGCCCTCGCAAACTGCTTCTGCACAAATGGGAGATCCACCGCCTGATGGGCAGGGCGGAGATGAAAGGTTTGACCATTGTTCCTCTGAAGGTCCATTTCAAGCACGGCTATGCGAAGGTAGAGATAGCCATTGTGCGGGGCAAGAAGCTGTACGATAAGCGCGAAGCCATTGCAGAGCGCGACCGGCAGAGGGAAGAAGAACGCATGATGATTCACCGACAATAAACAGTAGAGGCTTGCGAAAGTGGTGAGGTTCCGGTGATAGGCACACATATCGGCAAGTACCGCATCGTGCGCCAGCTTGGGGTAGGGGGTATGGCGCATGTGTACGAGGCGCAGGATGAGCTGATTGGGCGCACAGTCGCGCTGAAAGTGCTGGTGTTGCCCTCGATTATCAGTGAGAGTGAAAGGCTGGACATGGTGCGCCGCTTCGAGCGGGAGGCGCGTTCTGCTGGCAAGCTGGCGCATCCCAACATCGTGACCATCTACGAGGTAGGCAGCGCCAACGGCATGCACTATATCGCGATGGAGTTCATGCACGGAAAGACGGCGCGTGAACTGCTGAATGAAGAGGGCAGGATACCGCCCGACCGCGTGTTGAGCATCGTGAAGCAGGTGGCGAGCGCTCTGGATTATGCGCACGCACGCGGGGTGATCCATCGCGACGTGAAGCCCGACAACATCGCCCTGCTGGAAGATGGCATTGTCAAGCTGACCGACTTCGGCATCGCCCGGCTTGCAAATGACCTGGTGCGCACTCAGGCGGGCATTATGGTGGGGTCGCCAGCCTACATGTCGCCCGAACAGATTGTAGGCGATGAGGTGGACGGTCGGTCGGATGTGTTCTCTCTCGGCGTGACCACGTACGAACTGCTTACTGGCTCGAAGCCGTTTGAAGCTAGCACGATCACCGCTGTCATGCACAAAATCATCTACGAGCAGCCGGCTCCGGCGGAGGCGCTGTCGCCTGCGGTAGAGCGGGTGTTGCGCAAAGCAATGGAGAAAGAGCCAGCTAGACGCTACCAGTCGGCGCGTGCTCTGGCGGAGGACCTCGGTCTGGCGATGCTCACCTCTGGGGCGCAGGGCGACACTGACATTTTCCACGCCCGCCCGCATTCCGCGCCCGAGGTGGAGAAGACAGTCATCACCGCGCCAGAGGCATCTCTACCCGAGCCGAGGAAGAAGCGTCGTGTTGGCTGGCTGGTCGGTGCCGTTTCTGCGGTGGTTATCGTGGCGGCGGTAGGAGCGTGGGCGGTTCTCAGCGGAAATGATGGGCAGTGGCGCCGCGCTCTGGCAGAGTGGGGCGTGCTGGGTAGCGCAGAGACCGGTCCGGTCTCTGCCGCGGAGACGCCTGCGCCGGTCTTCAGCAAGCCGGTGGGCGCGACGTTTGTGCTGAGCGACTTCGAAATCGCGGCGGGCGCATGGCGTGGGGAAGAGCGTACGACGAGCCTTCAGCGCGTGCGCGGGGGCGCCAGTCAGGGCGCTTACTGGTTGAAGGTGATGAGCCGGGCGCTCGACTATCAGCCTGCGCTGGTGGTGAGCCTCGAGCCGGAATCCCCAGACTGGGCGCGCTTCGGCGATACGGTGGCACTGGACATCTTCTTACCCGCACAGGTGAGCGCGGGGTGTCGCGCCACGGTCGTGCTGGTGGATGGTAATAAACAGGAGCATCGCCTGCCCCAGCCTGTCACGCTTCGCCCGGGCATGTGGGTCAACGTCGAGTGGCGGGCAGGGACTCTGCTGGCTGACGTCAAAGAACTGAGGGTGGAGGTGGACTACCTGCCCGTGGGCGACACCGGGTGGTTCGGTATCGATTACCTGCGGGTGTATCGGTCACAATAGGAGG